>DAOPQX010000062.1:0-13625 GCA_035348395.1 Vicinamibacterales bacterium
GCGTCCATCACGTAGGCGCCGCGCCGGACGTGCATCAGCAGGCCGGTGCCGGCGCTCGTCTCATACCACTCTCCCCGCTCGCCAAGCAGTCGCAGCCACCCGATCAGGAAGGGAACGGCGAGCGTAGGAGGCAGGAGGCGCCGCAGCAGGTGGCCGCCCGCATCGTCCGCCGTCACAACGGCCATCAGCCCATCAGAAGGGCGCGCGAAGAGAAGTCCCAGGCCTGTCGCGAGGAGGGAAAGGGCCGCGGGCCAGGCGATGGCCGTGACCCCGGCAATCCCGTAGAGGGCTTCGACGCCGTACGCGTATCCGATCGTGGACAGCAGGCCGAGCAGCACGACTCCCAGGCCGAGAACCTGTCCGGCAACCGCGAGCGCGGGCCGGCGGACGAAGGCGAGAACGGCGGGGCCGCCAAAGAGCGCGCCGAGCGCCACGGGCAGGCCCATGCGATTCGGGGCGACGCCCCCCAGCGCGCCCTCGGGCTGCGGGACGATGAGCTGATCGATCCCCAGGTCCACGCCCGCCAGGTATTCGTACACCGTCAGGCCGCCGACCACCGCGGCACACAGGGCGCACGCGGCGGCGAGCAGGTGACGCAGGCGGGCGCGCCGGGTGTCGCCACGGGTGCCGAGCGCCAGCGCCGTCCCAAGCAGGAACAGGCAGAGGGCGGCGTTCGCCTTGGTGGTGATGACCGAGAATCCGCTCCAGGCCTCCTCCCCACCGGCGACCCACGCCGCCAGGTGCCATGCACCGACGAGCGCGACCGCGAGCCCCAGGAGGAACCCGGCGCGTGAAAGCGCTGCGCCGGCGTCCTTGCCGGCGGCGGGCCGAATGGGATCCTCCTCCCCCGCCGCACTGGTGCGAGCCATCTGTGATGCCACGCGGCGACTCCGCGACGGGAGAGCAAGCGACTTCTCGTTCGAATCGGAAGAGCCAGCAACGAGGCTAACGCCACGGACGAGGCGGGGTCAAGCTGAGCGCCGCGCCTCCGGCGCGAACTCTCGGGTCGCCGCCAGGAACCCATCGATCTCCGCCTCGGTGTGGGCGGCCGACACGAAGAGGTGCGGGGAGGTCGGCAGCAGGAAGACGATGCCGCACCCCAGCATGTAGTCGAAGTACCGCCTGGCAACCACCAGGTCGTCTGCAGATGCTTCGGCGGCGTTTCGGGGCGCGCCCGATCGGAAGTGCACCCCGACGGCCGACCCGAGACCGGTGACGCCCACCGGGACGCCGTGCTCGGCGAAGGCGGCGGCGATGCCGTCCCGCAGCCGGGCAGCCAGGCGACCGAGCCTCTCGTGCACCTCTCCGCCTTCGAGCTGGCGAAGCGTCGCGAGCCCCGCGGCGAGGCTCACCGGGTTTCCGCTGAAGGTGCCGCCCTGGAACGCACGGTCGCTGCGCCCTCC
The DNA here is from genome assembly GCA_035348395.1 of Vicinamibacterales bacterium. Lineage (GTDB taxonomy): Bacteria > Acidobacteriota > Vicinamibacteria > Vicinamibacterales > Fen-181 > JARKSS01. The sequence continues at coordinate 1,404 of DAOPQX010000062.1, forward strand.
GAACCGGCGATGGTCCAGGCGCTCGAACACCTCCTGCCGGCCGCAGAGCGCCCCAATCGGGAAGCCGCCGCCGAGGATCTTGCCGAGCGTGGTGATGTCGGGCGTCACGCCGTAGTGCTGCTGCGCGCCGCCCGGGGCGACGCGGAACCCGGTGATGACCTCGTCGAACACCAGCACCGTGCCGTGGCGGGTGCACAGCTCCCGCAGCCCCTCCAGGTAGCCCGGCTCGGCGGCGATGCAGCCGGCCGCCCCCATCATCGGCTCGACGAACAAGGCGGCCAGGTCGCCGCGGGCCAGCGCCCTGCGCGCCGCGTCGAGGTCGTTGAAGGGCAGCGCCTCGGTGTCGGCCGTGGCGTGCGGGTTCAGGCCCAGCGCCTCGGGCTCGCCGAACGGCGCGTGCACCGCGGTGTTCAGCGACTCGAGGCCCCCGTGCCAGCCTCCCTCCATCTTGGCAACCCGGGCGCGGCCGGTGAACGCGCGCGCGAGCGCGAGGGCGTACATGTTGGCCTCGGTGCCCGAGTTGGTGTAGCGCACCATCTCGGCGCCAGGCACCAGGCGCTGCACCATCTCGGCCATCTCGACCTCGAGGGTGTGGGCGAAGCCGAAGTGGCTGCCGCGCGCGGCTTGCCGGCACGCCGCCTCGACGGCGGGAGGCGCCGCGTGGCCGAGGATCAGCGCCCCGTGCCCGCACCAATAGTCGATGTACTCGTTCCCGTCCACGTCCCACACCCGAGGGCCCTCGGCGCGATCGACGTAGAACGGGTACGGCGCCAGGTCGCGGATGCCGTACGACACGCCTGCCGGCAGAACTGCCCTGGCGCGCTCGTACCAGGCGCGGGAGCCCGGCGTGCGCGCCGCGTAGTCGTCGAGGGGGAAGGGCATGAGGGGATGATAACGCGACGGCGTGACGGGCAGGCGCCGGGCGAAGCCCTGCCCCGCGGCTCACCGGGCGTGGGTGAAGTCGGTGAACCCCATGTTCTTGCCGGGCCGCGACGGCCGCGGCTCGGGGAAACTCGTGCCGTAGAACGCGTTCACCAGCGGCACCTGCCACCCATCGTCGCCGCTCGGCGGGAAGCGCGCCTGCTCGTGCAGCCAGCGGAACGCCCGGAGGAGCGCCGAGTCCTGCCACGCGAACGCGTCGTAGCCGGCCCGCTGCAGGATGACCGCCTGGACGAGCGCTCCCTGCAGCGCCTCGTAGACGTAGTTCTCTCTCGGGGGCGGCCAGGTGAAGCCGCCGCCCCGCCGCTGGTCGTCCGGCAGCACGCCGTCGATCGAGTGGCCCCCCCTGGCGCAGCCCGGCGGGTTCACGCCGACCGGACTCGCCGGATCGCACTGCCATGACAGGTCGCCGTACTTGAAGCCGGCGTAGGCGTCGCGGTCGCCGAGCCATCCCCTGAACACCGTCGCCACCCGCTCGAGCTGCGCCGCGTCATCCAGGTAGGCGGCCACGGCCGCCCGCGACGCGCCACAGTGGGTCCCCCAGTTGTTCGGGCGTTCTTCGTGACACTCGACGAGGTTCTTTGGCCCCCCGGAGGTTCTCGCGGTGAGCAGCCCGGCAATCGCGGACCGGAACGAGGCGTCGAGCGACGGGTCTCGGCCGGCAAGGTCGATGAGGTCGGCCGAGATCACGTAGGCGGCCAGCTCGCGGCCGAGCGCGAGCGCGCGGCCGCCGTAGGAACGCCCGGCGGCGACGGCGCGCAAGGCCTCGGTCACCTCGGCGCGCCGCCCCTCGTCGCCGGTGCGCGCGAACACCAGCGCCTTCGCCAGCACGCAGATGTTGGCGTCGTCTTTCTGGTTGCTGAGGTCGGGCCTTCCGCACGAGCGCGCCGCCGCCTGTTCCAGGGCGAGCCAGGAAGGCCCCGACTCGGGGATCCGTGACAACTCCTCCCGGCTGATCCAGATACCGCGACGGGCCGACGGGTTGGGCGACGGTTGAGGCGGCGAGGGCTGCGGTGAGGGCTGCGGCGAGGGCTGCCCGGCTGAAACGGGCTCGGCGCGGCCTTCGGGGTCGCTCGGCCCGGCCGGTGGGTTCTCGCTGCAGGCGATCACCGCCGACAGAACCAGCCAGGCGAGGAGGGCACGGAACGGGGGCGTGAAGGCCATGGGTCCCAGACCCGGGTTCGGCTACGCCCTCGCAGCAGCAATCGCGGACCAGCGAGAGCCGCAGCACCCTCCGGGTATCCAGCTATTGTGAGGGGCGGGGCGGGCGGCGGCATGGGAGGAGGATCCCGGTTGCGCCGGGAATGCCGTTCCCGGGACGCCGGCCGTTCCCCGGAAGGCCAGCCGGGCGATTACCCGGTGGCCGCGACCCTCTTGACCAGCCGGCGCAGCCGCCGCTTCGGGCCGGTGAGCAGGACGGCCAGGCGGCTGCCGCGGTAGCGGGCCCGGCCCGCGTACCAGGCGCGGCCGACCAGCCGCCGCAGCCTCCGGGTGTCGACGGACCCCTCGGTCACCAGGACGGTGGCCGACGCGAGGCTCTGCTTGTAGCGGTCGTCACCCTTGCCGAGGTCAACCCACTCGATGCCCGCGTCGGCGGCCAAGCGGAACATCTCGGTGAGCATCACCAGGCCCGGGGAGTACCTCTCGTAAGCGAGGTCGAAGGCCGGGAACCAGAGGTGCAGGGCGCGTCCTGAGCGCAGCCCAAGGTGTCCCGCCACCAGGTGGGGCCCCGCGAAGAGCGCCGAGAGCACGCACGAGAAGGTGGGGCCGTTCGCGCGCAGCATCGCGTCGAGGGCCTGGCGCACCCAGTCGTGCTGCAGCATGTCGTCGGTCATCGTGCGCTCGCGCTGCAGCGACTTCCACGACAGCACCTGCGACAGGACGTCCTGGTCGCGGCAGTCATAGACGAACCGCAACTCCCCAACCTCACGCGCCATCTTGCGCGCCTTACGCGGAACCTGCGAAACCCAGTTGGCTTCCGCGGCCCGCCGCTCCGCCAGGTAGGCGTCGTACCCCTTGGTCAGGTCGACCAACGGCGACCCGCTGCGCGTGACGTGCCAGTCGCGCCAGGTTGCCTGCTCCTCGAGCACGTGGTCGAAGTGCCACGCCTGCAGCCCGCACGCGCGCATGAGGACGATGGGATCGATTTCCAGGTCGGGCGGGGCGACCAGCCCCTGGAAGTCGCAAAGGCGCAGCCCCGGAGCGCGGCCGACCAGCGGCGATACGCGCTGGAACGGGAAGAAGCCAACCGGCTCGCCGCCCCGCTCCAGGACGGCCACCTCGACCTCCGGCCGCACCTCGCCCAGGATCTGCGTGTACTCAGGTGAGAAGAACGGCCGGTCGAGCGAGGGGTGATCGGACTGCAGCCCCCTCCAGGCGTCGAGGTGCCGGGGTTCCAGTTCCGACGGGTGCATCACGCGAATTTGCATCTCGGGTGTTCCGGGGGGCCGTACCGAAAAAGTGAAAAACGTCACTTATCTGGTACGGCCCCATTAGAGTGAACGCGCCGCGGCACCTCAGGCCGCCGGCTCGTCGAAGAAGCAGCGGCCCTCCATGATTCGCCGCGCGGTGCGCAACACGCCGGCGCGCCGGATCTCGATCCCGCTTCCGGAGACGCAGGTCTCGAGCGTGCACTCGATGATCCCGCTCGGGTGGCCGATTCGAACGCGCCGGGTGCCAGGCGTCCACTCGCCGCCCATCGCCGCGGCCACCACCGACCCGGGCACGGCTGCCGCCGCTGCGGTGGCGATCGCCCCGGTCACGGCGTAGGCCTTGTGAAAGCTCTGGCTCGAGACGATGCGGCCGACCAGGTCGATTTCGCTGGCCTCCACCTCGACGCCGGAACCCTCGGCCCGGTAGTCTGCGGGCGGACGCACGAACGAAAGCTTGGGCACGGCCGGCGTGCGCGCCAGCGCCTCGGCAGCTTCGTCTGCCAAACCGGCGAGCACCGCCGCCTGGCCGCGCAGATCCTCGCAAAGCGCCGCCAGCCGGGCGTTGCCCCGCAGCTGGTCGCTGGTGGCCCCCTCGGGCAGGCCGACCTGGCCGGGATCCAGGAACACGTAGAGCGCCCCGGCATCGACGATGCTCGCCTGCACGGGCCGGCCGTCGGGGAGCTTCAGGCAGTCGATCGCGCGGCCGGTCGGCAGCAGGTGGCCGGTGGCGGTCGCCTCGGGCGAGAGGAACGTCAGCTCCACCAGCTCTCCGCTCACGGGCATGCCGCTCGTCGAGGCCATGCGCGACCGCAGCTGCGGCTCCCAGTCGCGCCAGCGCGCCTCCATGAACGTTCCCGAGTCGGGGTTGTGGATCGTCACCTGCGCCGCGTCGGCCGCCACCAGGCCCTCCTGCCTGGCGAAGCAGGCAACGGCCGAGGAGAGGTTCCCGCAGTTGGAGCCGTATTTCACGCGCCCGCTGCCCGGCGTGATGCTTCCGAACCGGCACTCCACCTCCGCGCCCGGCCGCTCGGACGGCCACACGAGCGCGACCTTGCTCAACAGCAGGTCCGCGCCGCCCAGCCCGTCCACCTGGCGCGGGTCCGACCCGCCGATGACGGCCAGCAGCGCCGCGTCGCGGCTGGGGGGATCAGCCGGAAGGTCGGCGGCGTGGAAGAAGACGCCGCGCGTCGTTCCGCCGCGCATGACGACGCACCGTGCCGAGTGCCTGCCCGGGCCGTGCTCGTTCACTGGCGTGCTGCTCCCAGGGGCAGCGCCGCGGGCGTGCCCTTGCGGGGGACGAATTTCTGCGACAGCCGATGGAAGGTCGGCAGCAGCACGTTGAGGAGGCCCGGCTTCGGGTCGTCCCACGCCCACATCACCTGAGCTTTCGGCCCGCGGAAGATCCGGATCCACTTCCAGAAGCTGAGCTCGCCGCGCCGGATCATCGGGATCGCTGCGCGGATCTCGCTTCGCACGTGGATCCACCGCACCGGCACGCGGTAATCGAAGACCGGCGAGGGGCGGGAATCCGGGTTGGCCAGATCCTGGTACGCGATCCAGGGCAAATCGACGCCGGCGCCGATCGCGGTGCTCGTCGTGCGAACCGCGCGGGCGTTGATCTCGATCAGCTTCGCCTTGCCGGTGCGGGGGTCGCGCTTGAACTCCACACCCGCGATGCCGCGGTACCCCAGCGAGGTGAGCAGCCGGATCGACAGTTCCATGATCTCCGGGTCGCGCACCGTTTCGGCCAGGCAGCAGTAGCCGAAGCCGGCCGGGTACTGACGGAGCTTCTTGCGCACGCAGCCGGCGAGCGGCGTCCCGTCGTGTCCGACGTAGCCCAGGAAGGTGAGGAGCCGGTCGATCTCACCGGGGATGATCTCCTGGACCATCATGTCGGGCGCCAGCGGCGCCACGCGGCGATAGACGCGGCCCAGTTCTCCGGCATCGTTCACCACCAGCGCCTTGGCGCCCTCCACCACCGCGGCCACCTCGGGCCGCTTCCAGTGATGGGAGGTCAGCGGCTTCACCACCGCGGGATACTGCAGGGACGAGGCGAACGCGTCCAGCTCGCTGGCGCTCTTCGGGAAGCAGGTGTCGGGGATGGGCACGCCGATGCGCGAGGCGTGCTCGAGCAGGCGCTGCTTGTTCTGGACCTCCTGCACGCACTCCCACCGGGCGCACGCCAGCGCGAACGCCTTGCCGAGCACTTCCTCGTTCTGCGCGACGAACTCGACCGCGCCGTCGGCAGCGGGAAACAGGACCGGCTTCGCTGGCTGCGCCTTCGCGAACGACAGCAGCGCGGTCACGAGCGCCGGACCCTCGTCGTACAGGTTCGGACACGGCACGTGGGTGCAGTAGCGGGACTCGAGGTCGATGAGCGAGCGCTCCGGGTGGAACCGGTACACCGGCACGCGCCGGCGGCCGAGGCTCCGCGACAGAGCGAGCGCGATCTCGCCGGCCGACTTCGGCGAGCGCGGGGGCGCCGCGTTTCCAGTCAGGATCACCGCCGGGGGCAGAGGCATAAGAGAGGGCTTGGGACTCAAGGCTTACGACTCAAGGGGCTCAGGTTCAGAACACGCACGCGAACCGCTGGCCTGCACTCAATATCCATGCCCTCCGGATATTTCGCCGCTTACGCCACGAGCGTCGCCCACCAACACGGGTGGACGCCGCGCACACCGCACGACTTCTGGACAGCTACGTGAAAGGCTTTTGGACAGCATTTGTCCTAGTTTTCCTAGGATCTCCGCTTCGCCACGCTCCTACAACGCGAGTTCGCCCGCGCCCGAGCGTCTCGCAGGGATGGCAAGCGCCTTGCGGAAGAGCGCATCCCAGCCATGGCTTCGTTGCGGCAGGAGGAGCGATCCAGGTGAAGGTGACGACCGAAGCGAACTGGAAACACGACGTCCGCCACCGCTTCTCGGAGAGCGGGAGCGCCCGGCGCTGGAGCGAGATGTACGGCGGCGAGACCGACAGCCCGGAAGAGCACTTCTTCAGGCGGCGGCGCGACTTCACGGTCCAGCACCTGCTGGCGCACTGCGGCCCGGACGCGCGAATCCTCGATCTCGGGTGCGGATCCGGGCCCGTGACCGCTGCCCTGCGCCGGGCCGGGCGGCAGGTCATCGCGCTCGACTACTCGCTCGACATGCTGCGGCTGGCGGGTGAACGGATGGAGCGCGAGGGGCAGCGGGCGTCGAGCTTTCTCCAGGGAGACAGCGAGCGGCTGCCGTTCCCGAGCGGCACGTTCGACGCCGTGGTGTGCCTGGGGGTGATCAGTTACGTGCGCGACTACCGTTCGGTTCTGCGCGAGGTGCGGCGCATTCTCACGCCGGAGGGCCGCCTCGTGCTCAGCTCGCGCAACGAGTGGAACCCGCGGTTCTCCGACCCGGTGCGGCCGGTGAAGGAAGCCGTGCGGTGGCTTCGCCAGCCGCGGGGCGGTTCGCGGAAGATGGTGATCGGCCGCTTCCTGTCGCCCTTCCAGGTCGAGCGGCGGCTGCGCGAGGTTGGCTTTGCGATCGATCGCTTCACGGGAATGGGGTTTGGCCCGCCGCGCTTCAACCGGCGCGAGGTCCTGAGCGCGTCCGCATCGATCCGCCTGTCAGACGGGCTGGAACGCCTGGCCGCCCGGCTCGGATCGACGGTCCCGTACCGCTGGCTCGCGTACGTGAACCTCTGGGTCTGCCGCAACGAGACTCGAAGCCTGAGCGCTGAGAACTGAGGCCGTGAACGTTCAAAACTGAGGACGGACAGCTACCCTCTTCTCCCCCGCCCGGCCCCCTTCGACCCCCATCCCAGCTGCACGAGCGTGCCGACCACGCTCAGGACGATCCACGCGTAGAACGGCCAGCCCTCGCTCACCGGCGGGAGGCCCAGGTGTCCAACCCACACGGGCTCGGCGCCGCGCGGCCGCGGCAGGCGCGCGCCGGCGAGGGCGACGGCGCCGGCCACCGCGGTCTGCGCGCCGATGAAGGCGGTGCCGATGACGATCACGTACCGCTGCACCTTCACGGCCACCACCGCGCCCACCACAGCCAGCACCAGCGTGACGATCGCGTTGGGGTGGCCGAAAAGCTGCGTCCAGAGCGCCTGCCCGGCGAGGGCGCCGAGCCCAGCGCCGACCAGCATCACCCCGACGAAGTAACCGAAGTACATGATGGCGGCGCCGGCAACGCCGCCGGCGACGAGCGCCACGGTCATCGCCATCGTCTGGCTCGGGGCGACCAGCGTGCTGGCGAACAGCGCGCCGATCACGAAGCCGTAGAGGGTAAGGACCGCGCGGAACAGCCGGTAGCCGGCGAAGCACGCGAGCAGGCCGACCGCCACGAGGACGGCGCCGGCGGGAACCTGGAAGTCGACGGGAAGCATGGAAACGGAGGATAGCGCAGGCGGGGACCTTTCTACCTTCTACATTCTGCTTTCTGCGATTTCACATCTCCCTCCGCCCCTCCATTGCCTTGTGCACGGTGATCTCGTCGGCGTACTCGAGGTCGCTGCCGACCGGGACGCCCATGGCGATGCGGGTGACGCGCACGCCCAGCGGCTTGAGCAGGCGCGCCAGGTAGATGGCGGTGGCCTCGCCCTCGACGTTCGGGTTGGTGGCGAGGATCACCTCCTCGACGCCGCCCTGCTCGACCCGCGCGAGCAGCCCCTTGATCTTCAGCTCGTCGGGGCCGATGCCCTGGAGCGGCGAGATGGCGCCCATCAGCACGTGGTAGGCGCCGCGGAAGTCGCGCGTCTTCTCGATCCCGATGACGTTCTGCGGCTCCTCGACGACGCAGATCTGCCGGCGGTCGCGCCCCTCGTCGGTGCAGTAGGCGCAGGGATCGATGTCGGTGATGTTGTTGCACACCGAGCAGTAGGTCACCTTGTCCTTCACGTCCTGCACGGCCTGGCAGAGGCGGTCGGCGTCCTCGCGCGGCGTCCGGAGGATGTGAAAGGCGAGGCGCTGGGCGCTCTTCCGGCCCACGCCGGGAAGGCGCTGCAGCTCCTCGACGAGACGGGTCAGCGGTTCGGGCTGCGGCACGCTAGAACATCCCGGGGATCTTGAGTCCGCCCATCAGGCCGCCCACCTGCTTCTGCAGGTCCTCGTCCACCTTGCGGTGGGCGTCGTTGACGGCTGCCACGATCAGGTCCTGCAGCATTTCGACGTCGTCCTTCGAGACGACCTCGGGGTCGATCTTGACCGAGAGCAGCTGCTTGGTGCCCGAGACGACCACCGAGACCATGACGCCGCCGGCGGTGGCCTCGACGCGCATCTCGGCCATCTGCTTCTGCAGGCGCTCCTGCATCTGCTGCGCCTGCTTCATCATCTGTTGGATGTTCATGGACCAGCCCTCACTCACCGTCCTTGCCAAGCTTCTCGACGCTCTTGATCTCGAGCGGCAGGATGTCGAGCAGCGCCTTCATGTCGGGGTCCGAGGCGGCGGTGGCGCGCAGGTCGTCGGGCGGCGCCGACGGCCCACCGCTCCCCTGGCCGGCCGGCGCTTCGCGCAGCACCGCGTTCACCTGCATCCTCCGCCCCGCGATCGTCGAGGCCATCGGCTCCAGCCAGGCGCGCGCCTGCTCGACCTGCTGCTGCAGGAACCGCTGCCCCCCGGCGAAGGAGAACACGACGCTGTCGCCCTCGACCTCGATGGTGGAGGCCTGCGCAGCCGTCATGTTGTAGAAACCCGCCTTCGCCCGCTTGATCTCGGCCAGCAGGGCGTCCTTCAGACCGCGGCCGGCGAGCGGGGCGGCCGCCTCGCCGGGATCGCCGCCGGGCTCGTCTTCGGCGGACGGCCGCGAGGAGACAGGCGGGGGAGCCGGGGGCGCGGAGGGGGAAGGGCCGGACGACGGCGCGGGGCGCCGGACAGCCGGCGCCTGGAGGCGCTGTGAGATCGCCCGTGCGGCGCCAGGAGCCGGCGGCGCGGCCGAACGGCCGCCGCCCCCGCCCGGGCCCGAAGCCCCGCGGCGAGGCGCGGCGCCGGCGGGTCCGCGCAACTGCTCGACCAGCTCGCCGATGGGCGCCAGCTTGCGCAGGTGCATCCACTTGAGCAGCGCCATCTCGAGGTGATACCGCGGCTCCTCGGCCAGGCGCAGATCGCTCTCGGTCTTGGCGACCAGGTCGAAGGCGCGCAGCAGGTCCTCGCGCGAGAAACGCCCGGCCAGCGCCTCGACGCGCGCACGCTCGCCCGCCGCCACGAACGAGGTGTCGGCAAGGCGCGAGCGGTCCACCGAGATCACCATCAGGTCGCGCACCAGGCGCGACAGCTCGCGGCAGAGCAGGCGGAGGTCGTAGCCGCCCTCGACGGCCCGGGCCGCAAGGTCGAAGGCCGCCGGCGCGCGCTCGTCGGCCACGGCCTCGAGGATGTCGAGCAGCAGGTCGCGCCCGACCAGCCCGAGCACCGAGGAGACGTCGTCCACCGACACGCTCGTGCCGGCGAAGGCGAGCACCTGGTCGAAGGCGGTGAGGCCGTCCCGCATGCTGCCGTCGGCGGCGCGGGCGATGAGGGCCAAAGCATCGCCGGCCACCGACAGCTCCTCTGCCTCGGCAATCCTGGCGAGCTGGGCGGCGATGGCCGACTCGGGGATCGTGCGGAACTCGTGAACCTGCGATCGCGAGAGGATGGTCTCAGGAATCTTCTGCAGCTCGGTGGTGGCCATCACGAAGAGGGCGTGGGGCGGCGGCTCTTCGATTGACTTCAGCAGCGCGTTGAACGAGTGGCCTGAGAGCTGATGGACCTCGTCGATGATGAAGATCTTGTAGCGGTCGCGAACCGGCGGCACCGACAGGCCCGAGATGATCACCTCGCGAACGGTCTCGACCTTGGTGTGGGTCGCCGCGTCGATCTCGAGCACGTCCATATCCCGCCCCCCGGCAATCTCCACGCAGGCCTCGCAGCGGCCGCAGGGGTCGGGGGTCGGACCCGCGCCCGCCATGCAGTTGAGGCCGCGCGCGAGGATGCGGGCCGAGGTCGTCTTACCGACGCCGCGCGGGCCGGCGAACACGTACGCCTGGGCGATACGGCCGGTGCGGATCGCGTTCTGGAGCGTGCGGGTGACACCGCCCTGCCCCACCACGTCTTCGAATCGCTGGGGCCGCCACTTGCGGGCGAGCACCTGGTAGGCCATGGGAATCCAAGTGTAGACAGGAAGAGCGAGACCGGCCCCACCGCGACCCGGATGGCCCTGCGGCACATGACAGTCACTGCTGAGCGCTGCTGCCTTCCGGCCCTGACGCGGTTCGCAGGCTGGCATTGCACAGGATCCGGGCCGCGGTGCGGCCGGCCCCGCTCGGACCCTTAAGTGTACTTCGCCAGCACCCCAGGGTCCAGTGCGGTCCGCGACCTGCGGGGCCTACCGATCGGTGCCCTCGGGCTCTTGTGCCCGCGCGGCCAGGCGTTCGGTCAACGACCGCAGCGGATCGGACAGGGTGACCGGGTAGGGCTCGACCCGGTCGAGCCGGCGGAGGCCCGGCGGTAACTCGTCGAGCGCCCGCCGGCAGGCCTCGCGCAGCGAGGCGAGCGGGACGGGTGGCGCAGTCCTCCGGCCCCCTTCCATCACGCGCTCGAGCAGCGGCCTCGCCCCCGGCGGCCCGGGCTCGGCGGCGAGCGACAGCACGTCGCGCGCCGGCGTCTTCCCCCCTTTCTGCCGCCACACCTGCTTCGCCCCGGGATACGAGCGCTTGCCCTCGCTGAGCTTCATCGCGTCGATCGTCCGCCCGCCGCGCTCGAAGGACACGAGCTTGTACACCGCGCCGAGCGCCGGCGCATCCTTCGAGGTGCTGAGGGCCGTGCCGACGCCGAAGCCGTCGATCGGGGCCCCGGCTGCGACCAGCGCCGCGATCCGGTGCTCGTCGAGGTCGCCCGTCGCGAAGATGCGCGTACCCGTCTGCGCGTGCGCGTCGAGGATCGCGCGCACCTGCCGGCTGAGCACGGCCAGGTCGCCGCTGTCGAGCCGGACCGACCGGGGCCGCATCGCCGAGCGGCCCACCGCCTCGGCGGCCGCCACCGAGTCGTACGTGTCGAGCAGCAGCGTCGAACGCCCGCCGTACAGCTCGTAGAAGCGCCCGAAGGCCTCGGCCTCGCTCTCGAAGGACATCACCCACGAGTGCGCCATGGTCCCCGAGACCGGGATGCCGAACCGGAACCCCGCCTCGACGTTCGAGGTCCCCTGGCACCCCGCAATGTAAGCTGCCCGCGCCGCCAGGCACGCGGCCTCGGTGCCGTGCGCTCGCCGGCTGCCGAACTCGACCACGGCCCGACCGGCGGCCGCGTGGACCACCCGCGCCGCCTTGCTGGCGATGGACGTCTGAAAGCCAATCGTCGCCAGCAGGGCCGTTTCGACCAGCTGCGCCTCGCCGATCGGGGCGGTCACCCGGAGGATCGGTTCGTGCGCGAACACGGGCGTTCCCTCGGCCACGGCCCACATTTCGCCGGTGAAGCGCACCGAGGGCAGGTGCTCGTCGAAGAAGGCGGCCGGCACCGGCTCGAACATCGGCAGACCCCGCAGGTAGCCGATCTGTTCGGGGGTGAAGCGAAGGGCCTCCAGGTATTCCAGGGCCTGCTCGATGCCGGCCGCGACGAGGTAGGAGCGGTTCCGCGGCAAGTCGCGGACGTACAGCTCGAAGGTGGCCGGCGCCCGCATGCCGGCCACGTAGTACCCCGCCATCATGGTCAGCTCGTACAGGTCGGTGGACAGGGACGGGGGTGGGGAAGGGGACAGGGGAGACATGGGAGACAGAGTACCTCAGCACGTGGTGCTGGGGGTGCAGGAGGTGCTGGAGGTGCTGAAGGTGCTGGTGCTGGAGGTGCTGAAGGTGCTGGTGCTGGAGGTGCTGGTGCTGGAGGTGCTGGTGCTGGAGGTGCGGGTG
>DAOPQX010000063.1:0-13512 GCA_035348395.1 Vicinamibacterales bacterium
CGCTCGAGCTGCTCATGCCGGAGGCGTGCGGCAGGTTGCTCAGGAAGGCCAAATCGGCGCCGGTGGCCGCCTCGGGAAAGTTGCGCGCCACGCGCCGGACGACGGTCGCCGGGTAGCGAGCCCAGGCCTCGGCCTGCTCGGGCAGCGCGGGGTCGAGCGCCAGTTCGGCACGGCGGCCGCCCTCGACGTCGAGAACGACGGCCAGGCGGTCGGGCCGGGGTCGGGCGGCGACGACGAAGCCCTGCTGCACTGCGGCAACGAGGCTGCGCCCGCCCGCGTAGTCGGTGTGCTTGCCGAGCACCTCGACGCGGCCCGGCACGAAGAACGCCGACGCCGGCTCGCCCGGTCCGGCCGCGCGCAACGCGCCTCTCACCTCCCCGAGCATCTCCTGGATGACTGGCGGGGTCACAGGCGCACCTCGAAGCCTTCGAGGCGGCGCGCCACCGACGGGATGTCGGCGCGCATCGACAGATCGAGGACGCCCTCGCGGGCGGGCACCACTTCGAACCGCTCGCCGAGGACGTCGATTGCATACTGCACGGCGTCGGCGATCTCGAGCTCGCCGCGCGGCGATGGGCCGATGGCGCGCGCGGCGTCGAAGATCGCCGGACCGAACCGCCAGCAGTTCATGCTGATGGGCGCGTCGCGCCCGATTCGGTCCCACGTCGCCTCGTCCGGCTTTTCCACGATGCGCCGCAGGGCGCCCGACGCGTCCACGTCGAGCACGGCGTACTTGCCGACGCGCGCCTCGTCGATGTTGCCCTGGCGCACCAGGGCCTCGCGCTCGAAACCGGCGAGCCCCTGCCCGTCGAGGCCGCACAAGCGCGCCATCACGCCGACCGGGTAGAAATTGTCGGAGTTGAGCGTGAGGAACGGCTCTCCCGCGGTGCAGCGCTCTGCCGCGAGCACGGCATCCGCGGTGCCGAGCGGGTGCTCCTGCACGGCGAACCGCACGGCGAGCCGCGAGACCGCCACCTGCTCCGTGTAGTACTTGCGGATAGCGTCGTGCTCGGGCCCGATCACCAGGCACGCCTCGCGGCAGCCCGCGTCGGCGACGGCTGTGAGCAGGTAATCGAGGAACGGCCGGCCGATCGGGATCATCGCCTTGACCCCGGTGTCCGCGACACTGGCCTGGCGGGGATCGAGCGCGGCGCCCTCGGCGGGACGCCGCATGCGGGTACCGAGACCGCGCGCCAGGATGACCGCGCGCGCGCACGACGTCGAACTCACTGTCACCGCCGGACGATAACGCATCGCCTTCGGGCGGATCAAGCCGCACCCTCGTGCGATGGATCATTTCGCTCGCTCGAGATGAGCTATAATCACGCCGGCCTAATCGCCGAAACGATCTTCGGCGTTGTGAAGGAGGGACAGATGGCGAAGAAGCGGAGCACGAAGTCATCGGGGACCCCGAAGCGAGCGGCCAAGAAGTCGGTGAAGAAGACGGCGAAGAAGACGGCGCGCAAGGCTGCCGTGAAGAAGACCGCGCGGAAGGCCGCCAAGAAGGCCGCCCCGCGGAAGGCCGCCAAGAAGGCCGCCCCGAAGAAGGCCATGAAGAAGACCGCCCCCAAGAAGGCGGTCAAGAAGGCCGCCCCGAAGAAGGCTGCCGCGAAGAAGGCTGCCCCGCAGAAGGCCGCCCCGAAGAAGGCCGCCCCGCGCCGCCGCGTGGCCAAGCCCGCTCCCGCGGCCCCGCCGGTCGAGACGCCGGCCCAGGCCCCGGTCGAGGCGCCTCCGGCGCCGGCTCCCGACACGCCGGTCGCCTGACGCCGCTCGTCCCCCTGCCGGCAGACAGGCGCGGGCTGCATCCCGGCCGTTCCGTCCCGGGATGCGGCCCTTCCCACCGAGGCCGATCCGCGCCTCGCCCCGGCGCGAGCCCGCGTGCCTCTCGGTCGCGTCGATTCCTGTACACTGATCGGGCGCCCACAAGCCGTCCGACATGACCATTGCCGAACTCGTTCGCGCCGCCGCGGAGCGCCAAGGCACGCGGGCCGCTGCGCGCCTGATGTCGATCCTCGCCGACGCCCCGCACCGGCTCCCCGAGGTCTATCACGCGGCCGCTGCGCTCGCCGACCAGGGCTCCGCTCTTGAACTGCCCAGGCTGTTGCTCGGTCTCACCGGGGCGCCGGGCTCGGGCAAGAGCACCCTGGCCGACGCGCTCGTGCGCGAGTGGCGCCGACGCCATCCCGATCGCCGGGTCGGCGTCGTGGCCGTCGACCCCTCGTCCCCGTTCACTGGCGGCGCCGTCCTCGGCGACCGCGTCCGGATGACGCGCCACGCCACCGACCCGATGGTTTACGTCCGGTCGATGGCCTCCAGGGGGCACCTCGGCGGCCTCGCCCTCGGCGTCAAGGGGGTGGTGCGCGTGATGGGGGTGGTAGGCTGCGACGCGGTCGTCCTCGAGACGGTCGGCGTCGGTCAGAGCGAGGTCGAGATCGCGGGGGTCGCCGACCTCGTCGTCGTCGTCCTCGCCCCGGGCCTCGGCGACAGCATCCAACTGCTCAAGGCCGGGCTGATGGAGGTCGGCCACCTGTTCGTCGTCAACAAGGCCGACCGGCCCGACGCGGAGAAGCTGCACGCCGAGCTCGTCTCCATGCTTCGGCTGGCGGGCCCCGGGGGCGCCGACGGCCGAACCTACCTGGTGAGCGCCGAGGACGGCCGGGGCGTCGAGGCGCTCACCGACGGCATCGAGGCCCTCGCCGGCCGCCACGGTGACGAGTGGCAAGCGCGGCGCCGGCGGGTGATTGAAGAGGAGGTGCGGGAGGCGATCCTCGAGCAGGCGGCGGGCCGGCTTCGGGCCACGCTCGCTCGTCTCCCGCGCGAGGCGGATGCGGTGGCCGGCGTTCTCGAGGGCCGCGTTTCGGTTGGCGAAGCCGCCAGTCAGCTGCTGCGGGAAACCTGCCGCTCGAACCACTCCAAGCCCTGAGTTCAGAGACTTCTGGCATGATCTGAATCCTCTGCGTGCGTCTCCGCGTCTCTGTGCTCTCTGTGGTTAACGTGGGCAAGCCACCCCGCCGACTGTCACGCACGTTTCATGTGGGCAACCTAGGTTCTCACCCTCGGCTCGGGCCTGTACAGCTCCCCGAGAATCTCCCAGAGCGTCAGGAAGAGGGCGGCGACCAGCGGGCCGATGATGAAGCCGATGGCGCCGAAGAAGCCGAGCCCCCCGAGCGTTGAGATCAGGATGAGGAGGTCGGGCATCTTGGTGTCGCGGCCGACCAGCCTCGGGCGCAGCAGGTTGTCCACGCTGCCCGACACCGCCCCGCAGATCACCGAGAGGACGATGGCCTCGAGAAACCGCCCGGTGACCGCCAGCCACACGGCGGCGGGCACCCACACGAGCGCCCCGCCGACGGCCGGCACGACCGAGAGGATGATCATGACCACGCCCCAGAAGACGGGGGCCGGGAGATTCACCAGCCAGAAGGCGAAGCCGTTGATCGTTCCCTGGATGACGCCGATGAACAGCGTCCCCTTCAGCGTCGCGCGGGTGACCGAGACGAACCGCTCGAGAAGGCGCGCGTTGTCCTCCTCGCTGAACGGCAAGTACGAGAGGACCGTGCGGAGGTAGCGCGGCCCGTTGCTGAAGAAGAAGAAGAGCGCGTACAGCAGGATCGCGAAGTGGAAGAGGAAGACCACGGTCCCGCTGGTGGCGGCCGAGGCGAGGCCCACCAGGAACGTCCCGAGGCCCGCGACGATCTCCGCGCCGCGTTCGGCCACGCGGGGCAGGTACGGCATCAGGCGGTCGGCGCCCGGCAGCAGGGCGAGGCGCTCCCCGATTGACTGGGGGTCGTCGATGAACGGCTTCAGGGTGGCGCCGAGGTCCTGTGTCACGGTCAACGCCTGCTGGACGACGATGCCCGCAAGCGTCCCGAGTGGGCCGAAGATCGCGAGGATCATCACGATCAGCGTGAGGAACGACGCCAGGTTGGAGCGCCCCCCCACCCGGCGCTCGATCCACCGGTACACCGGGAACATCAGGCCAGCGAGGATCGCCGCGAGCAGCAGCGTCAGGAGGAAGGCGCGAATCATCGCGAAGAAGAGCAGCGAGATCCCGCCGACGACCAGCAGCAGGAACGTCTTGCGGAAGCGGTCCTCGGTCACCGCTTCATGGTAACGTGGAGGCCTGTCAACGTGACATTTTCCTTTTCCGGTGCCGCCGCCCCGGAAACGCCAGGGGTTCCGCCTCCCCTGCCCGCGCAAGGAGTTGCACGATGAGACGCCGAGGTTCTTGGATTCTCGCCGCCGCCCTCGCCCTGCTGGCCCTGCCGGCTGCCGTCGCCCAGCAGCCCTACCCCGCCACGCGCAAGTCCGATCACGTGGACGTCTACCACGGGGTCAAGGTGCCGGATCCGTACCGGTGGCTCGAGGACGACTACTCCCCCGAAACGGCGAAGTGGGTCGAGGCGCAGAACCAGGTTACCTTTGCCTACCTCGAGAAGATCCCGTTCCGCGCCGCGCTCAAGGCCCGGCTGGAAACCCTCTACGACTACGAGCGCTACTCGTCACCGTTCCGCAAGGGGCCGTACTTTTTCTTCAGCAAGAACGACGGCCTGCAGAACCAGAACGTCCTCTACGTCCAGCGCGGGCTCTCCAGCACGCCCGAGGTGCTCCTCGATCCCAACGCCTGGTCTCCCGACGGGACGGTCCGGCTGACGGCCTTCGCCCCGTCCCGGGACGCGTCGCGCGCCGTGTTCGGCATCTCGCGCAGCGGCTCCGACTGGCAGGAGTACCAGGTGCTCGATCTGGCCGCCCGGAAGCCGCTCGCCGACAAGCTCGAGTGGATCAAGGTGTCCGGCGTGGCGTGGCACGGCGACGGGTTCTACTACAGCCGCTACCCGGCGCCCGAGAAGGGGCACGAGCTGTCGGCCGCCAACGTGAACCACCAGGTGTACTACCACCGGGTCGGCACGGCGCAGTCGCAAGACCGGCTCGTCTTCGAGGATCGCGCCAACCCGCAGCGCTTCCACATCGTCGAGACCACCGAGGACGAACGCTTCGCGATCCTCACCGTGTCGGATCGCGGCCAGGGCAAGAAGGGCAACTCCCTGCACGTCAGGGACCTCTCGGCGGGCGAGGCCGCGTTCAGCCCGCTCGTCCCCGAGATTGGCGACGACAGCTTCAGCGTGATCGACAACGTCGGCGACAAGCTGCTCGTCTTCACCGATCGCGCGGCGCCCAACGGCCGGGTGGTCCTGATGGATCCCAAGAACCCGGCCGAGGCGAACTGGAAGACGATCCTCCCGGAGAAGCCGGAGCCGCTCCAGATGGCCACGACGGCCGGCGGGAAGCTGTTCGCGGGCTACCTGAAGGACGTCGCCACGCGCGTTTCGGTGCACGCCCTCGACGGGACGCTCGAGGGCGAGGTCGCGCTTCCCGGCCTGGGCACCTGCGGGGGCTTCGCCGGCCAGCGCGACGACACGTTCGTCTTCTACACCTACACGTCGTTCGACACGCCGCCCACCATTTACCGGTACGACATCGCTACCCGGAAGAGCGAGCTGTTCCGGGCGCCGAGGGTCCCCGGTTACGACCCGTCGGCCTTCGAGACCAGGCAGGTCTTCTACACCAGCAAGGACGGGACGCGCATCCCGATGTTCCTCGTCCACAAGCGTGGCCTCGAGCTGAACGGGGCCAACCCGACGCTCCTCTACGGGTACGGCGGCTTCAACGTCGTGCAGGCGCCCTCGTTCAGCCCGCTGCGCCTGGCGCTGCTCGAACAGGGGGTCGTCTACGCCTCGGCGAACCTCCGCGGCGGCGGCGAGTACGGCGAGCGCTGGCACGAGGCCGGAACCAAGCTGAAGAAGCAGAACGTGTTCGACGACTTCATCGCCGCTGCCGAGTGGCTGATCGCGAACAAGTACACGGCGCCCGCGAAGCTGGCCATCCAGGGCGGGTCGAACGGCGGCCTGCTGGTCGGCGCCGTCATGAACCAGCGGCCGGAGCTGTTCCGCGTGGCCATCCCGCAGGTCGGCGTGATGGACATGCTCCGCTTCCACAAGTTCACGATCGGCTGGAACTGGATCGCCGACTACGGATCGAGCGACAACCCGGATGAGTTCAAGGCGCTCCTCGCGTACTCGCCGCTGCACAACATCAAGGCGGCGAAGTACCCGGCCACGCTCGTCACGACGGCCGATCACGACGACCGTGTCGTGCCGGCTCACTCGTTCAAGTACGCGGCGACGCTGCAGGAGAAGGCGAGCCGGGAGAACCCGGTGCTGATCCGGATCGAGACCAAGTCGGGCCACGGGGCGAGCAGCACGAAGAAGGCGATCGAGACGGCCGCCGACATCTACGCGTTCATCTTCCACAACCTGGGAGTCGTCCCCAGGCTGTCGGAACCGTAAGGATGTCACCGCGCCGCAGGGACGAGCACACCTCCGCTTCAGCTTCGGCGTGGTCGCCCCTGCGAGGCGGCGCCGCTACGCGCGGTTCCACGCCCCCACGCGCTGCAGCTCGCGCGCCATCCCTCGCTCGATCGCCTCAACGACGTACGGCCGCAGGTCGGCCGGCCTGATGATGCGATCGAGCGAACCAACCTCCAGCGCCCGGTGGACGCTGTGGATCGCGTCGAACTGCTCGGCTACCTCGCCCAGCTTCTCGGACCGGACGGTGCGAGAGAGCTCGAACAGCCGGGCACGCAGAGCGGCGGCCTTCGCCGGGTCGGTGGCCGCCTCGAGCTCGCGCTGCAGCGCGGCGACGCGCGGGTCCTTCCGCGTCCGGGCGTCCACCTCGCGCGAGAAGACCACCGCGGCCGCCGGCGCCCCGCCGATCACCGACGCGTAGGTGCCCTCGAGCGCCACCACCTCCATGTTCTCGTTGAGCGCCTTCGAGAACACGACGAAGGCGCCGCCGTGGTAGCGCGAAATCACGACGAAGACGACCGGGCCCTTGAAGTTCACGACCGCGCGCCCGATCTCGGCGCCGAACTCGAGCTGCCGCCGCCGCATCGACTCGGGCGACCCGTCGAAGCCCGACAGGTTCGCCAGGATCACGAGCGGCCGGACGCCGCTTGCCGCGTTGATGAACCGCGCCACCTTGCGCGACGCCACCGGGAACAGCGTGCCCGAGGTGAACTGCTGGGGGCCGTCGGGCGGCACGATCCCGACCCGCGGAACCGGCCTCGACTCGAACCCGAGCAGCGCCACCGGGTAGCCGCCGACGTGCGCGTCCCAAGTGACGGCGTTCTCCCCGTCGCGCAGGTGCGCCCACCGCTCGAGCGGCTCGTGGTCCTGGTCGCTCACCGCCCGCAGGACCCGGCGGATGTCGAACGGCTTCTTCCGCCCCGGGTTCTTCTCGTCGGAGAAGACGTCGCCGACCGTGGCGAACCCCGTGCCCTGGATGTTCCCGTGCGGGTACTCGCGCACGTCGCGGCCGATTGGGTCGGAGGTTGGCGCGCGGCGCGGGAAGCGCTCGCCCGGCAGCACGTAGGCGTGGTCGTAGTGCCGGAAGAGGATCCGGCAGGCCTCGCCGACGTCGCGGGCAAAGTACTGGGCCTGCCCGTTTGGCCCCATGATGTGCTCGTACCCGCCGATCCCCTGGTTGTCCTCGGCCGAGACGGAGCCGGAGTAGTCGAGGGCGGTCTTCCCCGTCAGCACCATCGCTCCCTCGGCCGTCATCACCAGGATCCCCCTCGTGTGCATCAGCATCGTCGCCTCGGCGTTCCAGTACGGCTGGCCGCCGACGTTGATGCCGATGACGATGATGTTGATCTCGTGGCCGGCCTGGGTGAACTCGATCAGCCGCCGCAGCACCCGCGCGATCCAGTCCATGTTCTCGGTGCCGCTCTCCATCGAGATCTTGGCGCCGGCCGAGAGCGCGAACCACTCGAGGGGAATGCGCTCCTGCTCGGCCAGGTCGAGGGCGGCGAGGATGCGCCGGCACTCAGGCTCCGCCAGCGACCCCACCTCCTTGCTCGGATCGCCGAGGATGATCACGCGCCGCATGCCCTCCGGGTAGCGGCTGGTGAAGTTGGACACCACGCCGACGACCACGTTCGCCGTGTTGCGGCCGTAGGGCCGGTCAACCGGCACCAGCTTCCCGTCCGCGTCGAGGTCGTGCTCGACGAAGGCGCCGGGGGGCAGGTCCGACTGCACGCCGTCGCGCCCGGGGGTGAGCATGCGGATCAGCTCGTACGGGTAGCTCAGCCCTCGCTGGCGCATCCGCACGACCTTCTGGGCGTATTCGGTCAACGGCTGGATCGGGTCGGCGGTGGGCTCGCGGAACTCCAGCGACGGGCCGTGGCCCGATGCGAGGGCGACCCGGACGATCGTGTCGCGTAGCTCGCCCGATTCGTCGGGGATGCGCGCCCGGACGACCATCTTCTGGAGCCCCAGCCCCTCGGCCTCCTCGGCAAGGCGCCGCGCCACCTGCTCCAGGTCCTCGCGCGCCACGTAGAGCGCGGGCCGGACGTACAGCAGCACCCGGTTCCACTGCAGCCGCCCGGCGGGCGGCCGCGTCGCCTGCGCCTGCCGGATCGCCGTGAGCGCCTCCATGGCCATCCGCTCGAGCTGCGGCAGCCCGACCACGCGCCCTTCCGCGTCCCTCGCCGGCGTCGCATCGCGCACCTCCGCGATCGCGAACAACCGCTCGTCCTTGGGGTTGTCACGCGCCACGCCGTGCAGCAGATAAACGTCCTCGGCCGCCGGGAGGCGGTTCACGAAGAAGTGGCGCAGGCGCCACAGCTCGAGCCGCTTGGCCATCATCGGGTGCATCCCGCGGTACAGCTTCTGCTCGCGGAACCCGTCGGGACCGGGGCGGAACGTGAAGTACAGCGTCTGGCCCGAGGGCGCGAGCACCGACGGCCCCGAGACCATCACCACGATGCGCCTCACGGGCCGGTCGAACCCCGCCTCGTCGAGCGCCTGCCGAATCTCGTCGGACGCCGCGTCGGCGTGCTCCACCGTCTTGCGCGTCCAGACGTGCAGATCCACGATGGCGTCCTCGTCGGTTGGGAACGCGAGGATCGCCCGCTGTACCGCCTGGATGGTCCGGCGCAGGTCCTGGTCGGTGCCGTGCGTCGCCAGCAGGCGGACGCTGCGCCCCTCGTGGCGGTAGCCCGTCACCGCCACGCTGCGCAGCCCGGTCTCGATGGCGGTGAAGGGCCCGAGTTCCCGGATCCGGTAGTAGCGCCGGCACAGGACTTCGAGCATCACCTGGCGAACGACCGGCGGCGCCTGCTCGAAGCGCGACGCGAACAGCTCCTTGACCGGCTGCGGGCACTCCACCATGGCGACCAGGCGCTCACGGCGGTCGGCGCAGTAGGGGTCGCGCGCCAGCGCGGCCAGGTGAGCCTCGACCGCGCCGTACACCGAGCGGCGGCCTTCCTCGTACGTCGGACGGTCGAAGGTGCGGTACCGCACGTCGCGGGCCAGCTCGGCGACGGCCGGAAACCGCTGCCTCGACACGTCGATCAGGCGCTCGAGCAGGCTCCGGAAGCCGGGGACGTCGGACCCGTCGCCGCGGGCGAGCCGCTGCTGCAGCACCGCCGTCACCGCGTGCACCTGCTGGTCGACGCGGCGACGCGACTTGAACATCCACAGCAGGCTCTCGCGCAGCTGCGGCGTCGGCTCGGCCCCCTCGACGCCGTAGTGGGCCACCGCCCGCTGGAGCGCCTCGAGGAAGCTCGACGGAAGGCCCGCCCCCCGGACGTCGAGCGAGCGCAGGTAGGTGTAGAGGTACTCCTCAGCGCTCAGGCGTCCTTCGCCCTCGACTCCGGCCTGGCGCGCGAACACGGCGGAGATGTCGACGAAGATCCGGAGCAGCTCGTCCTCGGCCCGGCGCTGCTCGGGGTCGATCTCGTCGAGCGCCTGGCTTGCCCGCAGGTACTCGCCGACCAGCCGCTTGGTCTCAGCGGGATCGAGGTCGAAGCCCAGCATGAGCCGGCGCAGGTTCTGCAGCACCGCGGGAACGCGGGCTCCCGGCCCGCGCTTCAGCTCGCCAAGGCCCGCCTTGACGCCGCGGAGGATCGCGCGGGCCCGTGAGACCCGCTTCTCGTGCCGTTCCGGTGCGAGCGCCACTCCCTCGAAGGTCACGCGCGCGCCCGGCTGCTCGCCCGCGTCGAGGCCGACCGCCTCGACGTGCACGAGCGGCGCCCCGGCCCCGACCTGCGCGTTCGGCAGCACCAGCACCTGCCGGACGATGCCCGCAAAGGGAGCCGAGACCGCCATCTCCATCTTCATCGACTCGAGGACGGCAAGCCGATCGCCCGCGGCCACCCGCTCGCCCGGGTGCACGGTGACCGCCACGACGACGGCCGGGCCCGGCGCCCGAACGAGGCCGGCATCGGCCCTGGAGATCCGGTGCGGGATCCCCTCGACCTCCACGAGGTGCGATTCGCCGTCCACCTGCGAGAGCACGCGGTAGCGGTTGTCGCCGTGGGTAATCCACCGCTCGCAGGGGCCGAGCCGCTCCACGAGCAGGTCGATCCGCGTGGACCCGACCTCGACGCGGTACTCCTGGGTGCCCTGCCGGAAGACCTTGAACTGATAGCGGTTTCCAAGGTAACCGACCTCCACCGACCGGCCGACCTCGGCGCGGACGGTGGGTCGCATGCGCGCAGCCGACGAGAAGAACTCCTCGAGCTCGGTCTCCGACTCGCGGTCGTAGACCTCGATGGCCGCCTGAAGGAGCGCGATGCCGGCGTACGGGCCGGTCTCCCCCTCCGGCCGGCTCGTCGCCCGATCGAGCCAGCCGGTGTCCGTCTCGGCGGCGCGCACCTCGGGGCGATCGAGCAGGTGCAGCAGCAGGCTCCGGTTGCTGGCGCCCCCCTTGATCGCGATGGCGCTCTCGGCCAGCGCCCGTTTCAGACGGCCGAGCGCCTCCTCGCGGGTGTGCCCCCGGGCCGAGAGCTTCGCGAACATCGGCCCGAACTCGGCCGGGATGAGGTCACCCTCCGCAACCCCGGTGTCGACCCGCAGGCCAGGGCCTGTCGGCAGTCTGAAGAGCTCGATCTCGCCGGGCGCCGCCGCGAAACCGGCCTCCACGTTCTCGGCGTTCAGCCGCACCTCGATCGCGTGGCCCCGGGTGGCTGGCGGCTCGCCCTCGAGACGGCCTCCGCGGCAGACGTCCAGCTCCAGCTTGACCAGGTCGAGGCCGGTCGTGTGCTCGGTGACGGCGTGCTCGACCTGCAGCCGCGGGTTCACCTCCATGAAGGCGAACTGGCGCGTCTTCGGATCGAACAGGAACTCGATGGTGGCCTGGTCACGGTAGTCGGCGGCTCGGCAGAAGCGGAGGGCGGCGTCCTCGAGCGCGGCCACGTCGGCCGTCTCCAGGATTGGCGACGGGGCCTCGGCAATCATCTTCTGGAAGCGCCGCTGGATCGAACAGTCGCGGATGCCCAGCGCCTGCAGCGTGCCGTGGCGGTCGCCCTGTACCTGCACCTCCACGTGGCGCACGCCCTGCAGGTACCGTTCGATGAAGACGGTGGGATCGCCGAAGCTGCGTTCGGCCTCGCGGCGTGCGCTGTCGTAGGCGGCGCGCAGCTCGCGCTCCCCGGCGGCGAGCCGTAGCGCGCGGCCGCCCGCGCCCGCCGCCGCCTTGACGAGCACCGGGTAGCCGAGCCGCTGCGCGTGCAGCCAGGCCATGTCGAGGGTGGCGGCGGCCTCCCCTCCCCACGGGATGACCGGCAGGCCGGCTTCCTCCGCGACTCGCTTGGCCGACACCTTGTCGGCCACGCGGCGAAGCATCCGGCTGTCGGGGCCGACGAAGAGCATCCCCAGGCGCTCGCACAGCTCCACGAAGTCGGCGCGCTCGGCGACGAAGCCCCAGCCGGGCCACACGGCCTCAGCCTGGATGGCCGTCAGCGCCTGCTCGAGCCGGGGGAAATCGAGGTAGGCGGCCTTGCGCCGCCCATCGGCGGCGTCGAGGAAGGTGGCCGGGCCGAGAGCGAACGATTCGTCGGCCTCGCGCACGAACCGCGCGCGGCGGTCGGGCTCGGTGAACAGGGCGATCGTCCGGATCGAGGTGCCCCGCTCGAGGTTGAACTCGCGGACGGCGTGGATGGCGCGCATCGCCGGCTCCCCACGGCTGAGGATGGCCAGGCGCTGGAACTCAACACTCATCGTGACCTCATCGCATACGACTGCGCATACCACTGCCGGAGCGCATCGACCGGCGGGGCTTTCGGGGCCAGCCATTCTACCTTGGATCAACGGCTCAGCCGCCTCGGCGGACACGTGGTGCCGGCCCGCTGACGCAGGCGCGCGGCGCGCTTTCCTTCCGGCGCTAAATCCGGCCAGTTCTGGAGGGAGGCCCGGAGGCACATTTCTTGGACAGGTTCCACGACCGGCTGTCATGACCACGCATGGAGGGAGCATGACCGACAATCCGAAGATGTGGCGGCGCGACCAGGATCTGGTCAGCGATACCACCGACGAGATCCAGGAAGAGGTGAACCAGGAGCGCATCCCGAAGTACTCCAACCCCAATCGCGACCGGGCACGGGGCGACTGGGATCGCAGCCGCCGCCGCACCGACGGCGACCTCGGCCTCTCGGAAGGCTGATTCATTCGACCGGGTGGTAGGGGCGGGCGCCCGCCCGTACCACCCGGCTGTTCACCGCCGCCTCCCTCCTCCAGTACAATTCCTTCCCCGTGTGCCCTCTCCAGGTGATCTCATGAGACTGTTCGTCCGGTTGCTGCTGGTCCTGACATTCGTCTGCCCGTCCGGCGTCGCCGCCGTCGCCTCGGCCCAGACCGTTTCGCTCACCATCCTCCATACCAACGACACGCACGGGCACCTGTCGCCCTTCTCCTATCCCGACGCCATGAGGCGCCAGATCGAGGGGCTGCCGTCCGGCGGGAACATCGGCGGAATCGCCCGGCGCGCCACGCTGGTCGAGCAGATCCGGCGCGACGTCGGCGCCCGCGGCGGCACCACCTGGCTGGTGGACGTGGGCGACTTCAGCGACGGCACCCCGTTCTCCATCGCGTACAAGGGCGAGGCCGACGTGGCGGCCATGAACGCGGCCGGCTACGACCTCGGCACGCTGGGAAATCACGAGTTCAACTATCCGGCCGCGCACACCCGGCGCCTGATCTCGCTGGCGAAGTACCAGCTGCTCTGCGCGAACGTGACCGACCGCACCACCCGCGAGCCGCTCCTGCCGCCGTCGGCCGTTCGGCGGGCCGGGCCGGTACGGGTCGGGGTCTTCGGCCTCATCACGCGCGAAGCGGCGTCGTATCCCGCCGGCCGGGAAGCCTTCGACGTTGCCGCCGAGATTGACACGGCACGCCGGGTGGTTGCGGCCCTTCGCCGCCAATCGGACATCGTCATCCTGCTGTCGCACGCCGGCGAGGCGATGGACGAGCGGCTGGCCGCCGAGGTCCCCGGGATCGACGTGATCGTGGGGGGGCACTCGCACTCGCGCCTGCCGTCGGGGCGGTTCGTCTGGCACTCGGAGGACTTGAGCGCCTCCGACGTCAACGGCACGATCGTCGTGCAGGCGCACCAGTGGGGCGGCGAGCTGGGGCGGCTCGACCTGCTGCTGGCCCGCGACCGGAAAGGGGCGTG
>DAOPQX010000064.1:0-11570 GCA_035348395.1 Vicinamibacterales bacterium
GGAAGCAGCTGATATTTCAGCTCAAAACCAGCGCCCGGCGGCGGATCGGTGTCGGCGCTGGCCGGCAGCCTTGCTGCCGCGCTGGCAGCGATGGTGGCCAACCTGACGGTCGGCAAGAAGGGATACGAGGCCGCGTGGAGCGAGCTGTCCGACCTTGCCGGCCGGGCCCAGGCGGTGAAGGACCGCCTCGTTCGGGCGGTGGACGAGGACACCGAGGCGTTCAACGCGGTGCTTGCCGCGAACCGGATGCCGAAGGGAACCGCCGAAGAGCGGGCGGCGCGGGACGCCGCCATCGAGGCTGGCTACCAGAAGGCGACCGGGGTGCCCCTCGAAACCGCGAAGACGTGCCTGGAGGCGCTGAAGCTGGCGCAGGTTGCGGCCGCCCGCGGCAACCGCAACTCGGCCTCCGACGCCGGGGTGGCGGCCCTGATGGCCCGCGCCGCGGTCGAGGGCAGCGTCCTCAACGTCCTGATCAACCTCGGGTCGGTGAAGGACGCCCGGTTTGCCGAGGCCTGCCGGACGGAGACCGAGGGCCTGGTGGCCGAGGCCAACGACCTCTGCGCACGAACCGTCGCCGGGGTGAAGGGGACGTTCCAGGGATGAGGGAGCGGCTCGCCGCGCTCGCCCGCTCGCAACCCGGCCGGCTGGCGTTCGCGGTGGGCACCCACATCCTCACCTACGGGGAGCTTGCGCGGGACGCCGCGCGGCTGGCGGCGGCGCTGCGAAGGGCCGGCGCGGCGCCGGGTGGCCACGTCGCCATCGTGCTCCCCTCCGGCCTCGACTTCGTCCGCGCCTTCTACGCGCTCGACTGGCTGGGCGCCGCCGCCGTACCCATCAACCCCGACTTGCCGCCCGAACAGATTCGGCGCCGGATCGGCGCAGCGGGCTGCCACCTCGAGATCGATGCCGCCTCGTTCGAGGCGTTGGACGAGGGCTCGAAGAGCCTGACCCCGCTCGATCCCGGACCGCCGTCACCCGACTCGGTGGCCTACCTGCAGCTGACGTCGGGCACTTCGGGGGAACAGCGCGCCGCGGTGATCCTGCGCCGGAACCTCGAGGCGACGCTCCGCGGCATGCGCGACATGATCGGGTTCGGCCCGGAAGACGTGATGGCGGGCTCGATCCCCCTGCACCACAACTTCGGCCTCGTCCGGTTCGTCTGCGCCCCGGTCTATTGCGGCTGCCCCTGCCACCTCACCGGGGCGCCGCCCGCGAACGTCGGCCGTTGGCTCGCGCTGCTCACCGAGGTGAGGGCGACCGTGACCGCCGCGCCCGATTTCCTGTATCGGGCGGCGGCGCTGCGGGTCGACCCCTCTACGGTGGACCTTCGCGCCCTCCGTTTCGCATCGAACGGCGGCGAGGCCGTTCACCTCGAAACCATCCGGATGTTCGAAGAGCGCTTCGGCGTGCCCGGCACCGTGCGCCCGGGCTACGGGCTTGCCGAAACCACGCTCACGGTGTCGAGCCTGGCGCCGGGCTTGCCGCTGCGATCGATCGACCACGGCATCCCAAGCTGCGGCCCGGCGATCCCGGGAACCGAGATCGCCATCGCCGACGAGGACGGCCGGCACCTTCCCCGTGGCGAGCGCGGCGAGATCGTGGTCCGCGGGCCATCCGTCTTTGCAGGCTACTACCAGGATCCCGAGGGCACCGCGCGTGTCTTCCGCGACGGCTGGCTGAGGACGGGCGACCAGGGGGTGCTCGACGCGGACGGCTTCCTCTACGTTACGGGCCGGCAGCGCTGGATGATCAAGCGGGGCGGGGCGACGATCGTGCCGGGTGAGGTCGAGGCCGCCGCCGCGTGCGTGCCGGGCGTGCTGCGAGCCGCGGCAGTCGGCGTCGCGGCCCCGCACGGCACGACGGAGCGCTTCGTGGTGGCGATCGAGATCGACCCGCAACTGGGAAGCGACGGCAGTCTGCTGTCGGGGCTCGCCGGCAAGGTGGCAGCGGCGGTGCGGCAGGGCGTCGGGCACCAGCCCGGCGAAATCGTGCTGCTCGCCCCTGGCAGCCTGCCCCTCACCGGCAGCGGCAAGGTCCGTCACGGCCAGCTTCGCGACCTCTTCGCTTCGGGCGAGGCGGACGACCGCCTCAGGCCCCTCGCCCGCTTCTCATAGGACGGCCACCGGCGGGCCGCTGGTCTGGAGCCACTTCAGCAGGCTCAGCGACAGGTCGTCGGGCCGCGCGAGCAGTTGGCCCTCCAGCCACCCAGCCACCACGGCGGCCATCTCGGTTTCCTGCCGGACGGCGTCGCCCACGCCCGCGGGGCGGATTGGCTCTGCGGCCTCTACCTCAATCCGCCCCCCGTCGCCCCACCGGAAGTACAAGGGGAGGATCGGAGCTCCGCTGAGCCGTGCCATCACGAACGCCCCCCGCCGGAACCGCACCAGGCGTCCGCAGCAGGCGACCGGCTCGGTGGCGGCACCCTCCCAGCCGTCGGCCGCGAGGACGACCGCGTTCCCCTGCCGGAGGTACTCGACGCCGCGCCGCAGGACCTGCGCCCGGTGCTGATCGTCACCCTCGAGCCCAACCACCTCGAGCCCTCTCGCGCACGCCGTCCTGCCGCTCTTCCGGACGATGAGAGCGGTCTTCCCGAGCAGGAGCAGCGCCGCCGATGTGGCCGAGATCGGGCCGGTGTGGACGTCGAGCAGCACCTGCCCACCCGGCTCCCGCAGCCGCTGTTCGAGCCGCGCGAGGTGGGGCCGCGAGAGGAGCGATGCGGCCGACTCGATGCCCCCCGAGTACAGCAGGCGGTCGTAGGCCCGGCACTTCAGGTCCTGGGCGGCAATGCGGCGGGCCAGGCGGGCGGCCGCCGCATCGGGCAGCCACGGAAACACGGCCGAGACCTCCGAGGGTGCCGCGCCCCAGAGACGGCCGGCGTGGCAGAGCCACCCGGCCGCCTCGGCAAGCCGGACGCCGGTTGCCGGCATCCGCCGGGTGACGGCGTCGCACGCACCCACCGCCGCCCGGAACCACGCGGGCCGCGCGGCCATCGGGACCCGCGCGCTGACAGGGATCTTCGAGCGCATCAGCGGCCTGCGCGAGCCTCGTCCAGGTGCCGGACCAGCGTCCCGATGGTCAGTGGATGAACGTCGAGCAGCTGGTCGGGAAAGGCCACGCCGAATCGCTCCTCGCACGCCACCAGCAGCTCCACGATGGCAACCGAGTCGAGGCCAAGACCCGAGGGTCCGATCGGCGTGTCGTCGTTCACGTTCTGGATCGTCCAGGATGGCGCCAGGCTTCGCACCAGCTGGCGCACCAACTCCGCCTCGCGCTCTCTCGCATTGCCATCTACATCCAACACAAGATTTGCCATGGGAGCCTCGCCAGGTCGGAAAACCGCTCGGACATGCTACCCCAGGAGTTTTCCGGCCTGCGCGTTGCAGGTCCGACAGCAGGGGGTCGAGCCGATGAAGCCTGCCGTTGGATTTGTCGTCGTGGGTTGCTGCCTGCTCGCCGGGTTGGCCGTCGCGTCCCCGCCCGTGGCCGTGTCGGCGAATCCGATGGTTTCGATGGCGCCCGCCACCGTCGTCGTCAACGTCGTGCTCGAGCCGGACGAGCGCAACCGCGCGCTGATTGTCGTCACCGACTCGGCCGACTTCTACAGCTCGAGCGAGGTAGCCCTCGACGGCGACCGCTCCGCGCGCCAGCAGCGGTTCACCGTGAGGAACCTTCCGGCCGGGGAGTACGTAGTCCAGGCGCGCATCAAGCGGGCGGACAACTCGGAGCGGATCGCCGAGACCCACCTGGTCGTCACCGGCTTCTGAGACGGGGTCCGCCAGCTCCGGGTCAGGGAAGCTCGATCGCGTCGAGGTACTTCGGCACGGTCGCGGGCCACGACAGTTCCTGTCGCAGCCGTCCTGCGAAGGTCTCGGCGCTTTCGGGCTCGCCGTGCACGACGAAGGTTGCCTTTGGCGGCCGCTCGACGCCGCTCAGCCACCTGATCAGCTCGTCGCCGTCGGCGTGCGCCGACATCGAGTGCAGCTGCTCGACCGACGCGTTGACGGGCACCATCTGGCCGTGAATCTTCACCTCGCGTTCGCCTCCAGCCAGTCGCCGCCCACGCGTGCCGGCGGCCTGGAAGCCGACGAAGAGCACGGTATTCCGCGGGTTGGGAAGCGCCGACTTCAGGTGGTTGAGCACCCGCCCGCCGGTGGCCATCCCGCTCGACGAGATGACGATGGAGGGGATGCGCGAGGCAACCAGCTCGGCCGACTGCTGCGGGGTCGCCACGGTCGTGAAACGCCGGGTCACGAACGAGGCGAACTCCCCTCGAACGCCGTGCAGGTCGGGATCCAGCTCGTCCGATCGCCGCGCGTAGTGCCTGAGCGCCTCGACCGCCATGGGGCTGTCGACGAAGACGGGGACGCTCGGGATCCGCCCCTCGTCTTCGAGCCGCTTCAACCACCAGATGATCTCCTCGACGCGGCCGATCGCGAAGGAAGGGATGATGACCTTTCCGCCGCGATCGATGGTCCGCACGACGATCTCCGCCATCTTCACCCCGTCGTCGTCGGGCAGGTGGGCGCGGTCGCCGTAGGTCGATTCGACCAGCAGGACGTCGGCCGACTCGAGCGGCGACGGGTCGGGCAGCACCGGCCGGTTGTAGCGGCCAACGTCGCCGCTGAAGACGACGTGCCTGCCGCCGTCCACGTCGAGCTCGAGGTTCGCGAAGGCCGAGCCGAGCAGGTGGCCCGAGTTGGTAAAGGTGACCGTGACGCCCGGGGCGGCGGGCAGCGGGCGATCGAACCCCACCGGCTGGAGGTGGGTGAGGGCGCGCACCGCGTCCTCTTCCGTGAACAGCGGCAGCGCCGGGCTGTGCTTGGAGTAGCCGTGGCGGTTCGCCTCGCGCGCATCTTCTTCGGCGAGCCGGCCCGAGTCGGGCAGGACGATCCGGCACAGATCCGCCGTGCCGGGAGTGCAGAACACCCGGCCCCGAAACCCCTCGCGAACGAGGCGGGGAAGATACCCGGAGTGATCGACGTGGGCGTGGGTGAGGATCACCGAGTCGATGCTCTCGGCGGCAACCGGAAGGGGGGCCCAGTTCCGCTCGCGCAGTTCCTTGAGCCCCTGGAAGAGGCCGCAGTCCACGAGCACGCGCGAGGCGTTCACTTCGAGCAGGTACTTGGAGCCGGTGACGGTCTGGGCGGCACCAAGGAAGGTCAGCGATGGCATGGCTCCCCTTTCACACCCCCGCCAGGCCGCGAATCCGCGCCAGCGTGCGGGCCGTGCCCACGAGCGGGAGGTTGCTGATGTAGAAGCGCCGCACGCCGAGGGCCTTGAGCGCCCGCAGCGTTCGCGCGCACACCTCTTCGGGGGGCGCTCCCTCATCGAACTCGCGCGTGAGCCCCTCGGCGGGCACCGAGATGAAATCCGCGAGCAGCGAGAGCGTCTTCGGGTTGGCGCTCCGGTAATAGAAGACGCCGAAGACGCCGGGCATCGTGACGCCGCGAGCGTCGGCCACCTCGAGAAAGCGGGCGACGGGGGTGACCTGGTGGTGCGAGACGACCTGCGTCAGGAAGTACTCGCCCGTGAACCGCGGATCGCAGAGGTAGTCCACCTGCCGTTCGGCGGGCCGGTGAGGGTTCGCCCAGCCGCCCAGCACGAGGTCTGACCCTGTCCCTCGAATCGCCTGCCGCAGCTCCCAGGCGTGCTCCACCGAGCGCGGGCTCCCGATCCGCCGGTCGCCGCCGAGCACCACCAGCGACGGGAACCCGTGCTGGCGCGCCCGATCGGCGTACGAGAGGCAGTACTCGAGCGGGTGCTTGCTCGTGAGAATCGGCACGATCCGGTCGCGGGCGGCGTCGTCGCCGATGTTCGCCGTGAGGTGACGGAGGTTGTCCTCCTCGGGGACGCCGACGGCGCTGTCGGTGAGGAAGACGGAGGTTCCCTGGAGGGTCAGCGACCGCACCGCGTGGTAGGTGTCGATCCACGCGTCCATCCCGGCCGCCGACGCCAGCTCCGCACGGGGCGGCCGGAGTTCGGCCGCGACGAAGGGCTCCTCCGATCGCAGGGTCTCGAGCAGCGTGCTCACGTGAGGCTATAGAATACCGCGCATGACCTTCTCCGCGGGACTCGACGCCCTCTGCGCGCTGCCGTCGCTCTCGCTGGCGCAGTACCCCTCGCCAATCGAGCCGCTCTCGCGCCTGGGCGCCGCGCTCGGCGCCGCCCCCCGACTGCTCGTCAAGCGCGACGACGCCCTGTCGTTCGGGTTCGGGGGGAACAAGGTCCGCAAGATCGAGATGCTGGCGGCCCGCGCCCTCGACGACGATGCCGACGTGCTGATTACGACCGGGGGGGTGCAGTCGAACCACTGCCGGGTCACCGCCGCGGCGGCGGCGCGGCTTGGCATGCGGTGCGTGATCGTCGCCAACGGGGAGAGGCCGCCGCGGGCCACCGGCAATGCGCTGCTCGACGAGCTGTTCGGGGCGGACGTGCAGTACGTCGCGTCGCGAGAGGAGCGGGCGCCGGCGATGGAGGCGATCGCCGAGCGCCTCCGGTCAGAGGGCATGCACCCGGTGATCATCCCGCTTGGCGCCTCCACCCCGCTCGGCGCGGCCGGCTTCGCGCGCGCGGTCGGCGAGCTGGTGTCACAGCTGGACGAGGCTCCCGACTACATCTTCCACTCGACCTCGTCCGGGGGTACGCAGGCCGGCCTGCTGGCGGGGCAGGTCCTGTACAACGTGAAGACGCGCGTGATCGGGATCAGCGCCGACGAGCCGGCCGACCGCCTGCAGGCGGCCGTGTCGGGGATCGTCTCCGGGCTCGGCGAGCTGCTGGGGATGGACGGCCGGAAACTGGCCGCGGCCCGTCCGATCGAGGTCGACACGCGGTTCATCGGCGAGGGCTACGGTGTCCCGACGGAGGCCTCGCTCGAGGCCCAGTCGCTGCTGGCCCGCACCGAGGCGCTCGTCGTGGATCACACGTACACCGCAAAGGCGCTCGCGGGGCTGATCGGCTGGGTCCGCGAGGGGCGATTCCGCGAATCCGACACGGTACTCTTCTGGCACACTGGTGGGCAGGTAGCGGTGTTTGCGTAGGTGCGTTCACGGGCGGCCGCGGGGGCCGCGCCAACCAGCACACGTGCACAACCGGTTGCGCATCCTTCACGCCATCCACGACTTCCTGCCGCGCCACCAGGCGGGATCGGAGATCTACGCCTTCAACCTGTGCCGCCAGCTGGCGCGCCGCCATTTCGTCCACGTCCTCGCCGCGGAGTTCGATCCTTCCCGCCCTCACGGCACGCTGCGGTGGCGCGTCCACGAGGGGATCCCGGTCGTCGAGCTGATCAACAACTGGGAGACCGCGTCGTTTGCCGACACCTGGCGGTCTGCCGTGATCGATCGGCGGCTGGGCCAGGTACTTCAAGCGACGCAGCCCGACGTGCTGCACGTGCACAGCCTGCTGAACCTGTCGTTCAACCTGCCCGCGCTGGCGCGAGCCCGCGGCATCCCGGTCGTCGCGACGCTGCACGATCACACGCTTGCCTGCCCCGCCGGCGGCCAGCGCCTCCATGACACCGAGGGAACGGTGTGCGACCGGATCGACCCAGCCCGCTGCGCCGGCTGCTTCGCCCGCTCGCCTTTCCAGGCGCAGATGTCGGTGGCGGCCGTCGGCAGGCTGGCGGGCCGGGCCGGTGTGCGCCTGGTGGAGGCTGCGAGGCTGGTCGCGCGCCGCATGCCGCGCGTGACCGCGGCCCTGGTGAGGAGTACCGTCGCGCGGCGGGTCGCTCCGGTCTCGGCCGCCGAGGTGGGCGAGCGGCTGGCCGCCCTCGCTCATGTCTTCGAGGCCGTCGATCTCTTCGTCGCCCCTTCCGAGGCCGTGGCTCGAGCGCACAGGGAGCTTGGCCTGCCCGATGAGAAGGTGGTGGTGTCGGACTACGGCTTCCCTGGTGGAGCAGGACGTCAGCCCTACGCTCAGGCGCCCCCACGCCCGGTCCGCATCGGGTTCGTGGGCACCCTCGTCCGCCACAAGGGCGCGCACCTGCTGCTGGAGGCGGCAAGGGACTGGCCCGGCGGCCGGTTCGAGATCGAGATCCACGGCAGCCTCGACACCTTCCCCGCCTACTCGCTGCAGCTGACCCGGTCGGCCGAGGGGCTCCCCGTCCGGTTCTGCGGGCCGTTCGATCCCTCCCGCAGCGCCTCGATCTACGGCGGGCTCGACCTGCTCGTCGTCCCCTCCCTGTGGCCGGAGAACTCGCCGCTCGTCATCCACGAGGCGTTCCTGGCGGGCGTGCCGGTGGCTGCGGCCGCGACCGGCGGAATCCCGGAACTGATCGCCGACGGCGTCAACGGGGTGCTCTTCGAGCCCGGGAGCGCGCGGTCGCTCGCCGACGCGGTGCGGCGGCTGATCGAGGACCCGGCGCGGCTGCAGCGCCTCGCCTCGGCGAAGCCGGCGGTGAAGTCGATCGAGGCGGACGCCAGGGAATGGGAGCAGCGCTACGGCGCCCTCGTCTCGGGGAGGCGCGCGTGAACGCCGGCCGCAGCGGCCCGTGCGACGCCCCGCATCCGCTGGCGTCGGTCTTGCTGCTCACCTTCAATGGCGGTCAGAGGCTGGGCGTCGTGCTGGAAGCGCTCGCGCGCCAGGAGGCACCCTTCCCGCACGAGGTTGTCGCGGTCGATTCCGGGTCGACCGACGGGACGCGGGAGCGGCTGCAGCAGGCGGGGGCGAGAGTGATCTCCATCCCGCGCGGCGAGTTCAACCACGGGGCGACGCGCAACCTCGGCATCGAGGCCTGCAAGGGGGTATTCGTCGTCCTGCTGGTGCAGGACGCCGAGCCGGAGGGCCGCGACTGGCTGGCGCGGCTGGTCGATCCTCTCCACGAGGACGCCACGCTTGCGGGAACCTATGACCGCCAGGTGCCGCCCGAGGGGGCCGGCAGCGTGCCGCGGGCGTACCTGGCCCGGCACGCCGCGGCGTCGGCGGAACCTCGCGTGCAACAGCTTGCGGGCCGGGCGGCCTACGAGGCGCTCACGCCGTGGCAGCGGATGGAGGCGTGTACGTTCGACAACGTCTGCTCCTGCGTGCGCCGGTCGGTGTGGGCCCGCCGCCCGTTCGCGCGCGCACCGATTGCCGAGGACCTGGAGTGGGCGCGCGACGTCATGCTCGACGGCTACCGCCTGGCTTACGTCCCCGAGGCGCGCGTGCGCCACCTGCACGACCGGCCCGCCTCTTACGAGCTGAAGCGCACGTACCTCGTGCACCAGCGCCTGCGCCGCCTCTTCGGGTTGCGCACGATCCCCTCGGCCGCGCACCTGGCTGGCGCCGTCCTCGTCTCGCTGGCGTCGCACGCGCGGTGGGTTGCGGCCGCCGCGGGCAGCCCCTGGCCGCGCAGGCTTGCCGAGCTGCCGCGCGCGATCGCGCTCGCCTTCGCCCTTCCTTTCGGGCAGTATCTCGGGGCGAGATCGGCCGACTCGGGCCGCGATCTGCTTCGCGTGCGGGGGGTGTGAGTGCGAATCCTGTTCGTCGTCCACGGCTTCCCTCCCTCCGCGACAGGCGGAACTGAAATCTACGCCCTCGACCTCGCCAGGGCGCTGCAGCGTCAGGGCCACGAGGTCCGCGTGCTCGCGCGGTTCGCCAACCGGGAGCTGCCTGAGTACACAGCCACGCGCCACGTTGTGAGCGGCGTGCCTGTCACCCTCGTCAACAACACCTTCCTGCGCGCCGCTTCGTTCGAGGACACGTACCGCAACGCCGCCATCGACGCGATCGCCGGCGCCGCGATCGACGAGTACGGACCCGACGTCGTGCACGTGCACCACCTCACCTGCCTCAGCACCCGCATCGTGGCGGCCTGCCGCCAGCGCGGCATCCCGGCCGTCATCACGCTGCAGGACTACTGGCTTTTGTGCCACCGCGGCCAGCTGCTCGATCTCGATCTCGAGCGGTGCGACGGGCCGGCCGCCGATCGGTGCTCGCGGTGCGCCGGGTATGCCGCCTCGCCCAGCCGCGGACTGCACGCGGCAGCTCGCACGCTGCGATCCATCGAGCGGCGGCTGCCGGCAACGCTGACCGCAGCCGAGCGCCGGCTCGTGTCGGCGGCATCGCGGCGGGCCGTGCCGCGCGGCGCGTCGGGCGCCACCGCGCGGCGACTGGAGGAGGCACGATCGGTCTGCCGCGACGCGGCCTTGCTGCTCGCGCCGTCACGAACCATCTTCGACACGTTCCAGCGGTTCGGTGTGGGGCGTGAGAGAATGCGCCGGCAGGACCAGGGCATCGATCTCCGGCCCTTCCAGGACGTCACGCGCACGCGGGGCGACCGGCTGCGCCTGGGATTCGCGGGGAGCCTGATGGTCTCGAAGGCGCCCCACCTTTTCATCGAAGCCGCCGCCGGCCTGCCGCGAGACCGGGTCGAAGTGACCCTTGCCGGGGGCCACGCCGCCTATCACGGCGACGACAGCTACGCGAGCACCATGCGGCCGCTGCTCGAACAGCCGTGGGTGAAGTGGATCGGCCCTGTGCCGCACGAGGAGATGCCGCGGATCCTCTCCGCGCTCGACGTCCTCGTCGTGCCATCGATCTGGCTGGAGAACTCGCCGTTCGTGATCCGCGAGGCCCGGGCGGCCGGCGCGGTCGTGGTGGCGTCTCGCCTGGGCGGCATGGCGGAGGCGGTATCGAACGGGCGCGACGGACTGCTGTTCGAGCCGGGGAACGCCTCCAGCCTCCGCCGTGCGCTGACGCGCCTGCTGGACGAGCCGGAGCTGCTGGACCGCCTTCGCGAAGGGACCCGCCCGGTCAGGTCGATCGACGACGACGCGGCGTGGACCGCGGCGGTGTACGAGGAGGTACGCGACAAGGGGCGTGCTTCTCCCGGCGTGAGGCGCGACCTCGCCGGGAACGCGAGCGGCAGTCCCAGGATTGCCGCCGTCGTCCTCAACTACCGCGCGCCCGACGACACGCTGCTCGCCGTGCGTTCGCTCGAGGCCTCGCGCCGTCCCGTTCAGCCGGTCATCGTCGTGGACAACGGCAACGACGGGTCGTGCTCGCGCTCGCTGGCGGCAGGCCGTTCACGGGCTGTGCTCATGAAGATGCAGTCGAACCGTGGCTTCGCGGGCGGCTGCAACGCCGGCATTTACGAGTCGCTGCGGCGCGGGGCCGACATGGTCGTGCTGCTGAACAGCGACGCCGTCGTTGCCCCCGATACCGTGGAGCGGCTCGAGGCGGCGCTCGCGGCCGATCCCGGCGCGGGCATTGCGGCGCCGCTCGTCGTCTCGCGGTCCGATCCCGGCACGATCGCCTCGGCCGGCATCCGGTTCTCCCCGGTCTCCGGGAGGATGAGGCAGGAGGGAGCCGGGGAGGCGTTCGACGGGGTGGCCGGCGGGCCTGCGGCGCGCGTGTCGGCGGTGAGCGGCGCCGTCATGCTGATCCGGCGCGCCGTCTTCGAGCAGGCGGGGCTCTTCGACGAGCGCTACTTCTACTCGTTCGAGGACATCGAGTTCTGCTGGCGCGCGGCCCGCGCCGGGTGGGCGACCCTGCTCGTGCCGTCCGCGCTCGCCTGGCACGAGGGGCACCGCTCGATCGGGCCGCAGTCGGCCGCCCGCCTCTACTTCGCGTCGCGCAACCACCTCCTGCTC
>DAOPQX010000064.1:11580-13214 GCA_035348395.1 Vicinamibacterales bacterium
GTCGCGCCCTCATCGCCCCCGGCCTCGTGGCTGCGCGGCGCCGTCATCGTCCTCCTCAATGCCGCCCATGCCGCCCGCACGCCCGGCGTCGGGATCCGGCAAGGCCTGCTCGCCGTCGCCGCCGGCGCCCGCGATCACCTCCGCGGCCGCTACGGCCGCGCGCCGCGCAAGAGGGCCTGATACGGTCAGATCGTGCAGGGGGTGCAAGGGGTGCAGACGGTGCAGTGCTGGTGGTGCTGAAGGTGCTGTGCAGGAGGTGCCGAAGCCTACCGTACCGTAGCCGGGCACTGCGCGGCGAAGGCGGGTGTAGTGCCAGGCGAGCTTCCGCCGTTCAAGCCGTTGCATCTGTCACGTACGTTTCGCCGAGGGGCTCAGAGCCGACGAGATCACTGGAATGATCCGAGACTCTTCGTGCGTCTCCGTGTCTCTGTGCCTCTGTGGTGAACGTGGACAAGCCGTGACGTCTGTTACGTGCGGTTCACCGCAGAGGGCCCGGCGCCGTTATACTCTCGCGCGTGAGGGTGCTGGTGCTGGTTCCCGCCCGCGACGAGGCGCGCAGCCTCCCCGGCCTGGTCCACGTGCTGCGCGCAGAGCAGCCGGGTGCCGGCATCCTCGTGGTGGACGACGCCTCCACCGACGCCACGCGCCAGCTGCTGCCCGGGCTGGGCGTCGAGTGGCTCACCCTCTGCGCGCACACCGGCGTCGGGGGCACCATCCGCGCCGGCCTGCGCTACGCGCTGCGGCGGGGCTACGACGTCGTGGTGCGGGTGGATGGGGACGGCCAGCACCCGGCCGACCAGATCGAGCGGGTGCTCGCGCCGATTCGGGCGGGCCAGGTGGACGCCGTCGTCGGTTCCCGTTACCGGCAGGGGTCCGGCTACCGCGCGCCAGGCTGGCGCCGCGCCGCGCAGCGCGTCCTCGCGGCCTGGGTGAGCGCCGCGATCCGCCAGCGCATCACCGACCCCACCTCGGGCTTCTGGGCGTTCGGGCCGCGGGCTGTCAGGCTGCTCGCGTCACACCACCCGACCGGCTACCCCGAGCCCGAGCTGCTGCTCCTGCTCGCCCACAACGGCCTGCGCGTGTCGGAGGTCCCGATCGAGATGCGCCGGCGCCTCGCCGGACGCTCCTCGCTGACCGCGGCCCGCGTCGGCGCCATCGCCGGGCGCACCGCGCTGGCGCTGCTGATCCTGCCCCTGAGAAGGACGGTGCCCGATGGCGATGACTAACCCGATCCAGCTGATAGCCGTCGCGGTGAGCCTCGCGCTCGTCGTGGTGGTGATCGAGCTGGTGCGCCGCGGGGCGCTCACCGAGGAGTACTCCCTCATCTGGCTCGTCTGCGGGGCGGCGCTGCTCGTGCTGTCGTTCTGGAAGAACATCCTCGACGTGTCGGCGCGCTGGCTCGGCATCTACTACCCGCCCGCCGTGCTGCTGCTCGTCGTCGTGTTCTTCGGGTTCGTCGCCTCGCTCTACTTCTCGGTGGTCATCTCCGGGCAGCGGCGCCGTATCGAGCGCCTCATCGAGGAGGCGGCGCTCATCGACGCCCGCGTGCGCGAACTGGAGGCGGAGGCCGGGACGCGCGAGGCCGCGTGCCACGCCGGCCCGTCCTAGGCGTGACCGCCTGCGGCAGGCACGGA
>DAOPQX010000065.1:0-9438 GCA_035348395.1 Vicinamibacterales bacterium
ACCTCGACTTCCCGGCGATTCCCGCCTCGGTCGATCGCATCAGGGCCGGCTTCGTCGCGGACGAGCCGCCCCAACCGCTGCAGGCCGCGCTGCGGCTGACGCCGCGCGAGGCTGTCGACGGGGTCACCTTGCCGCTCGACGTGCCCGTCCGCGTGGCCTGCCCCCTTTGCGGCGGCCGCGGCGAGTCGTGGGACGAGTGGTGCCGCGGCTGTGCCGGAACCGGCGATGCCTTCTTCCATCACCGCGTTCGCCTGGCGGTCCCGGCCGGGGTCGCCGACGGCGCCCGCTTCGCCTTCCGCATCACGGCCCCCTCGGCCGTTCCCACCCGTGTCGAAGTTCGCGTCGAAATCCGCTGACGCGGACCGCCCATGAGGAAGCACGTCGAGCTGGCCGGGGTCCTCTACATGCTGTGGGGCGGGATCTGCATGCTGCTCAGCCTGTCGCTGCTCTCGATCGGAGTGGCGGCCGCCGCCATCGGCGTGGCGGCGCCCGAGGATGGCCCGGGTGGCACGATGGCGGCAGGGCTCGTCGCCGCGGCGTTCTTCGTATTGGCCGCCGCCGGCCTCGTGTTCGGCGGCGTGCACGCCTGGGTGGGAAGCCGCCTCCGCCGCTTCCGCGCGCACGCCCGCATTCCGGCCATCGTGCTCGCGGTCCCCGACCTCGTCATCGTGCCGTTCGGCACCGCCCTCGGGATCTACGCGCTCTGGACGCTTCTGCACGACAACAGCAAGAGCCTGTTCCCAGCGACCCGGGGAACGGGACGGTAACTCTTCCCTTCACGGTTCGTCCTTCGTCCCCATCGGCGTCCACGGGCCGCAGCGCACGAGGCGCCGTGCCGTGCGCCAACCCCCGCCCAGGAACCCGTGGCGCTCGAACGACGCCTCGCCGTACCGGCTGCAGTTCGGCTCGAAGCGGCAGCGCACGCCCGCTCGATGCAGGAGCGGCGCCGCCACCCGCTGATAGGCGTGAATTCCAGCAATCGCGGCCCGCGCGGAGAGTTGGCGCGCGGGCGGCCGGGTCACGTCGTAGACGAAGAGGCCGAGGAAGGCCGCGGCGACCAACGCCGCGAGGCGCCGGGGTCGCAGGCGCCGGGCCGGGCGGTGGGCTCCGGGCGGGCGGGACAAACCGAGCCAGCTCCGTTCAGAAGCGGTCCGCGTACTCGCTGACGATCGGGATCAGCAGCCGCCGTCCCGCGAACGCGCGGACGACGATGACCAGGTGCAGGACCAGGAAGATCAGCATCGGCACAGGGGCGATGACCAGCAGGCCGCAGCCGATCCCGGCGGTGAGCAGGCCGGCAACGAGCGCGATGGCGAAGATGCCGAGCAGGATCAGCATCTCCGCCACCATCAGCACGATCCCGTGGCGCGCGTGCCACTGGAGATCGGCGTCGTCCTTTTCGACGAGCATCGGGATCACGGCGAACGGCGGCAGGTACGCCAGCACCAGCATCACGTGCCGGTGGGCGTCCGGGTGCCCGCGCTGGGCGTGATCCGTCATGCCCCCTGCCTAGAACCTATCGGCGTACTGCGTCACGTACGGCACGACCAGGCGCTGGCCGTTGATCCCCTTCACCATGGCCAGCACGTGCAGCACGATGATGCCCAGCCACACGATGAAGGCGACGAGGGCCCCGACCGCCGCTCCCAGGCAGCCGAGGAAGGGGATCTGGGAAACGACGGTGCTCACGATCGTCCACGCCACCCACAGCACGATCTCGGCCACCATCAGGACGATTCCGTGCTTCGCGTGCCACTGCACCTCCCGGTCGTTCTTCTCGACCAGCAGCGGCACCAGCGCCAGCAGCCACAGGTACGAGAGGATGATCATGATCGTCCGGTTGCTGGACGTCGCGCCGGCAGGAGGCGTGGAGTCGGTCATAGCAATCTCTCCTCGAGTATCCGGGGGCTGGTCGTGCGGCAGTCTACTGTTTCCGCAGGACACTCGTCCAGTCGAAAGGGCCGGCCGGCGAGCGCGACCGGCGTGGCCCCGCGATCAGCGTGCGCTGCGGGCAGTGGCGTTCGCGTGCACCGCGGCGCCGAGCAGCCCGGCGCGGTCGTTCAGGATGATGGCAACCGGCACGTCGGTCAGGAACTCGGTCATCAGCCCCTTCGCCCTGAACGCCTCCATGAACGCCCCCGAGCGCATCGCGGGCAGGATCTTCGGCGCGATCCCTCCACCGACGAAGACCCCCGCGCTCGCCATCGAGTGCAGCGCCAGGTTGCCCGCCTCCGCCCCGTACGCGGTGACGAACAGGTCGAGCGCTTCGACGCAGAGCGGGCACCTTCCCTCGAGGGCGGCCGCCGAGACGCGGGCGGGGCCGGTCGAGGGATCCTCGCCGGGATCGCCGGCCGCGCACGGCGACTCGCCGTGCACGTACCGGAAGATATTCATGAGCCCGGGCCCCGAGAGCACCTGCTCGTACTCGCCGCGGCCGTACCTGCCGGTCAACGCCTGCAGCAACCCGATCTCGCGCGGAGTCCGGGCGGCGTAGTCGGCGTGCCCTCCCTCGGTCGGCGACGGGATGAACCGGCCGTCCACGTAGTGCAGCAGCGCCTCCCCCAGGCCCGTCCCCGCGGCAATGAGGGCGGCGTTTCCCGTCGGCGCCGGCGATCCCTCCTGCAGCACCTCGAGCTCGGACGGTTCGAGAACCGGCACCGAGTACGCCATCGCCTGCAGGTCGTTCAATAGCGTGAGGGAGGGAAACCCGAACAGGTCGCGCACGGCCGCCGCGTCCACTTCCCACGGGACGTTCGTCAGCTTCGCCACCTGCTCGACGATCGGGCCCGCGACGCCGAAGGTCGCCGCCGAGATGAAGCCCGCCGCCGGATGATCGTCCAGAAACCGCGCGATGATGGCCTCGAGGCTGTCGTACTCGAGGGTGGTGACCGTGCGCACGTCCACCAGACGGGGACGCTCCTCGGCCGGGGTGAACAGACCGATGAGCGTCTTGGTCGCGCCGATATCGCCTGCGAGCAGCATGGCGGCATTCTATCAGGCCGCGCGCCGCAAACGGCAACAGGGCGCACGTCCCCGATTGACATTCGCGGCCGCCTTCTGCATCGTGGAGACGCGCCATGGGTTCCCCCTCCGCGAAGCCGGCCTCCACGCTTCTCGCCGGCCAGCACGTCGCGTTCACTGGGCGGCTGTTCTCCCTCAGCCGGCACGACGCGCGCGCGCTCGTGGCGCGCCTGGGCGGGACCCCTGTCGACGACGTCAACGCGAAGGCCACCGTGCTCGTCGTCGGCGCGGCCGGCGAGCACCGCGCCGGTGCGGAGGCCGAGAAGGAGAAGAGCCGCAAGATCCGCCGCGCCGAGGCGATCAACGCCCGGCAGCCCGGCCGGATCCGCGTGCTGACCGAAGACCAGTTCTGCGAGCTGGCCGGCATCCCGTCCCCCGCGGCGCTTCGCCAGCAGTGGTACGGCCTGCGCGACATCCTCGCGATGTATCCGCACCTGCGCGAGGATCACCTGCGGTACCTGCAGAAGTGGAACCTGATCCGCCCGGCGCTTCGCACCCACGCCGAGACCTACTTCTCGTTCCCCGACCTGGCCGTGCTTCGCCAGGCCAACGGCGACCTCGAGCGCGGGGCGCCCCTGAGGTCAGTGCTGCGCTCGCTGCTTGCCTCGCGCGAGGGACAGCTCCGCCTCGACTTCCACCTCGATGCCCAGCCGGCCCGCGTCGTCCGCCTCGGGGCTCGAACCACGGCCGCGGCGGTGTCGGGTCAGGCCGGCGAGATCGACGCGGCCCTCGCCGAGGAGCTGTTCCTCGTCGCTTCCTCGCTCGACGACGGCAACCCGCTGCATCAGGAGGCGTGCGCCCGCGCCTACCGCCGCGCGATCGAGGCCGACCCAAACCTGGTGCCCGCGCTGATCAACCTGGCGAATGTGCACTACGCCCGCGGCGAACTGGTCGAGGCCGAAACGCTCTACCAGCGGGCCCTGACGCTCGAGGACGACCTCTTCGAGACCCACTTCAATCTCGGCAACGTCTACCACGACCTCGGCCGGCTGGATGAGGCCGGGCGGTGCTACGAGGCCGCGCTCGAGCTGAACCCCGACTACGCCGACGCCCACTTCTACCTCGCCGTGACGCGCGAAAAGCAGGGCCGTTCAGACGCGGCACGGCCACACTGGCGCCGCTACCTCGAGCTGGCGCCAGACGGGGAGTGGGTCGATCTCGCTCAGGAATTCTCGCAGTAGGACGGGCGTCTCGCCTGTCGTAGGACGGGCGTCTCGCCTGTCGTTGGACGGGCGTCCCGCCTGTCCGTCGGACCGGTCGGCGCCCCG
This sequence comes from Vicinamibacterales bacterium, assembly GCA_035348395.1. Classification (GTDB taxonomy): domain Bacteria; phylum Acidobacteriota; class Vicinamibacteria; order Vicinamibacterales; family Fen-181; genus JARKSS01. The sequence goes on from DAOPQX010000065.1 coordinate 4,290, forward strand.
CCTATCAGTAACCGTTGTACTCGCGCTTCTTCGGCGTGCGGCGAAGCTTGTAGAACGCGCAGTCGGGACACCACGCCTCGGGGTCGAAGCCGTTGACGCCCGTGATGGGCAGGACGTCGCGGTGAGCGCATCCTTCCGGGATGGCCTGTTCAGGGGGCCGCCGCCAGCGGCAGGTCTGGAACTTCTGCGCTGCGGCCGACAGGGCCGTGGGCTCGGCAACTGGTGAGGTGGGCTCGACGGGGGTGGTGGTCCCGTCGAGGGACACGAGACTGTCGAAAGCCGGATTGGTAACCGCCACTTTCCTCCCTCGCAAGTTGTACGCGCAAGCAAACAAACGCTGTTTACAAACATTGTGCCACAGTGAGCGCCTCCCCGCATACTCTTGACAGATCGACGGCTCAGAGTGCCCGAACACCTGCTCGACCTCCCGGGCCACGGCCTCCGCGCTTCTCCCGGCCGCGTGGACGGGCGAGCCGAACGCCACGCGGACCGGGCCCCTTCTCGGCCAGCGCCATGTGCGGTGGAGCACGCGGTCCACCCCTTCCAGCCTCACCGGACGACCGGGACGCCCAGTTCCCCGAGTGGCGTGTCCGGCTCGATGTGGCCGCCGCGCGAATGGGTGGCGAGCAGGGCTTCCAGGCCGTCGCGGGGCTCCGCCGTCTCCCCCGGCTGGGCTACAATTAACGGTTGGCGATCCCGGCCACGAACAAGACCGCTTCGGGTTGGCCGCAGGCATCGGCAGGATGCAGAAAACACGTCGGGAGCGCGTCGGGCGGACCCGCTCCTCGAGAGGAACCCATGCGAATCTTCGTGACGGGCGCCACCGGGTGCGTGGGCGGCGCCGTGCTGGACGCGCTGGTCCGGGGCGGCCACCAGGTGACGGGACTCGTTCGCAACACCGAGCGGGCCGCCCAGGTGGCTGCCCGGGGAGGCGCGCCAGTGATCGGAGACCTGGCCGACCCGGGGTCGTACCGGGACCTCGCCCCGCAGCACGACGCCGTCGTCCACGCCGCGCTCGAATCGAGCCCGCGTGGCGTCGAGCTCGAGCGCAACGCTCTCGAGGTCATGCTGGCCGCGCTCAGCGAGCCGGGCATGGGTCCGAGGGCCTTCGTGTACACCTCGGGGGTCTGGGTGATCGGTCCCACCAACCAGCCCGCCACCGAGGAGACACCGATCAAGCCGACCGCCTACTCGGTATGGCGCCCGGCTCACGAGCAGATGGTCCTCGGCGCCGCAACCGGCGACCTCCGCACCATGGTGGTTCGGCCCGGGATCGTCTACGGCGGCTCGCGCGGCATCGTCGCCGACCTGCTGCGGGATGCGTTGAAGGGCCTGGTGCGTGTCATCGGCAGCGGTGAGAACCGGTGGGCGGCGATCTACGAGCGCGACCTCGGCGAGTTGTACGTCCGGTTGCTGTCGCGGCCCGACGCCTCGGGCCTCTACCACGCCACCGACGAGGCCGACGAGCGCGTCAACGACATTGTCGAGGCGATCGCCGCGGCGGCGCCGCAGAGGCCAGACATCCGGCGCATGCCGCTCGACGAGGCCCGCGCCAAGCTGGGTGCGTACGCCGAGGCGCTTGCCCTCGACCAGGTGGTTCGCAGCCCGAGGGCCCGGGCGCTGGGCTGGGCGCCCGTCCGCCGCTCGATCACGGGCAACGCCTCCCGCCTGTTCGAGGAGTGGCGCGGCGGCCGCCAGGCGTAGAAGTCTCAGGGCTCGGCTTGCGGATCGAGGTGCCGCTTCGCCTTCCCGGCACGGCGTTCGTCCTCGGCGGCGGCGGGCTCGGCGACTTCTACACGCGCCGGGTCGTCGGCAACCGGCGCCTCCTCGGCGGTCTTCTCCTCCGCGCCGCCTTCCCGCTCGGTCCGTGATTCGGCCGCCAGCGCGTCCTGAACCAGGATCCGGTCGATCAACCCGTACTCCCTGGCGTGCTGGGCATCGAGATAGAAGTCGGTGCGCTTGGTGTCGCGGATGATGCGTCCAAGCGGCTTGCCCGAGCGGGCCGCGAGGATCCGGTAGATCTGCGCCTGCATCTGCTTGAGACGGTCCAGGTGCTGCGCCGCCGCCGAGGTGGATTGCCAGCCGGCCCACTTGGCCGGCTCGTGGATCATGATCCACGAGTGGGGAAACGCCAGCCGCGCGCCCGGGCTGGCGGCCTGCAGCACGACGGATCCCATCGAGTAGGCCATCCCTTGGACGACGATGGTCACCTCGATGCCCTGCCAGACGAGGTGACGCACCACGTCGTGGATGGCGAGCCCATCCGTCACGTTGCCGCCCGCGCTGTTGATGTACAGGGTGATCGGCTTGGCACTCTCGGCGGCCAGCTCGCGGAGCCGCTCGATGACGGCGCGGGCGCTGTCCTTCTCGATGTCGCCGATGAGGTAGACGTCGCGGAGCCTGTCGGTGGCTTCCTTCCGGAGCTGTTCCCGGACGGCTTCGATGACCTCGTGCACCAGGCGCTCATTGAACTCCATCGTGTGTCCTGGACGGCCAGCCGCCTCGACCGGCGACGGCGGGAGTAAGGAGATGCCGGCCACACGCCATCAACAATCGTGCCGCGTCGTCGCCGCGAGGGCGGGGCCGGTGGTAGCATCTCGGCGTGGACGATCTTGTTTCTCTTCCCGACATCGTCGCGGCCCGCGACCGCCTTGCGGGGTTGATCCGGCGCACGCCGCTGCTGAGGGTCAGCCCCGCTGGAGGCTGGTTGGGCCCGGGCGGTCCCCTGCTGCTGAAGTGTGAAAACCTTCAGCTCGGCGGCGCGTTCAAGATCCGCGGCGCGTGCAACATGGCCTGGCGCCTGCCCGAAGCCGAGCGGAAGGGCGGCCTGCTGACGTACTCCTCGGGCAATCACGGGCTGGCGATCGCGCGCGCGGCAGGAATGCTGGGCGTGCCGGCGCTCGTGGTCATGCCGACGACCGCGCCGCGCGTGAAGGTGGACGGCGTACGGGCGCTGGGGGCGGAGGTCGTCTTCGAGGGCACGACGACGCTCGAGCGGAAAGCGAGGGCCGAGACCGAGGCGCGCCGGCGTGCGATGACGATCGTGCCGCCATTCGATCACGAGTGGATCGTGGCGGGGCAGGGGACGATCGGGCTCGAGATCCTGGAGCAGTGCCCTGCCGCGCGGCGAGTGTACGTGCAGATAGGCGGCGGCGGCATGGCCTCGGGCATCGCCGCGGCGATCAAGCAGAGCCGGCCCGACGTGGAAGTGGTCGGTGTCGAACCGGCGGGCGCGGCGCGCATGACGGCCTCGCTGGCGGCGGGCCGGCCCACCACCATCGTCGTGAGTCCCGGACTGGCCGACGGGCTGATGGCCGTGCGGCCCGGCGACATCACCTTCCGCCACGTGCGGGCGTTCGTCGATCGGGTCGTCACCGTCGACGACGGGGCCGTTGCCGACGCGGTGCGCTGGCTGTTCGAGGAGTGCCGGCTGGCGGCTGAACCGAGCGGTGCGATCACGGTGGCCGCCGCAGCCGCGGCACGCCGAGCGCGGCCGGCCGAATGCGAGGACCCCGAGGTGGCAGTCATCAGCGGCGGCAACGTCGATGCGGACTTGTTCGGCAGGCTGATCGCCGGCCGCTGAGGGCTCGCTAGTCCGCGAGGTTGCCGCCGCCTTCCCGGCCCGCCAGAACGTTCCTGGCGGCGGCGATCGCCTCCTCGGTCGTGGTGACCCGGCCATCGAGCTGCAGCTCGTACACCTGCTTCAGGATCTCGCCGATCCTGGGGCCGGGTGTCAGGCCGAGCGCCAGCAGGTGGCGGCCGAGGAGCAGCGGCCTGGGCGGCTCGTGCTCGACGCCAAGCGCCCGGGCGCGGCCGACGAACCACTCCATCGCGCCGCAGTCGAAGTCGCCCGGCCGGCCGCGGCAGTCTGCCGCCGCAAGGCGGGCGAGCAGCTCGAGGTCTACCTTTTGCGCCAGGCGCCGGAAGGCGCCGTCGCCCACCTCGTCCCTCACTTTGTACCAGGCTCCCGGTTTCAGGTGGTGCGCGGTCATGCCGAGCACCTGCGCCCGCACGTCGTAGCCGTCGATCGACTGCACGTTCAAGCGGTCGAGCAGCGCGGTCGTTGGGGCCAGGCCGGCCTCCTCGTGGCCGAGCGAGCGGATGCGTCCGTCCTTGAACGCGGTGGTGGCCGGCTTGCCGAGATCGTGGCAGACCGCGGCCAGCATGATCGCAATGCGGCCGGCACGCGGGAGATCGCCGATGCGCCGGCGCGCCTCGTCCACGACCAGGAGGGTGTGAGTCCAGACGTCTCCCTCAGGGTGCCACTCGGGTTCCTGCTCGCAGCCGATGAGCGCCTCCAACTCCGGGAACAACCGGCCGATGACACTGGCCTCCCGGGCGAACGCCAACCCGAGCGAAGGGCGCTCGGGCAGGAGGAGCAGCTTCTCGATCTCGCCCCACACGCGCTCGGCGGGCAGGTCGTCGAGCGGGATCCGGCGGCACAGCTCGAGCGTCGCCGGGTGGACCGACAACTCGAAGCGGGCCACGAACTGCGCCGCCCGGAGTACGCGCAGGCTGTCCTCGGGAAACGTGTGGCGATCGACCACGCGCAGCAGGCGGCGGTCGAGGTCGCGACGGCCGCCCCAGGGGTCCTCGTACTCGCCGGTCAACGGGTCCCAGGCAATCGCGTTGATCGTGAAATCGCGGCGGCGCGCGGCCTCGGCCACGCTCATCGACGGATCGCCCTCGACGGTGAAGCCGCGGTGGCCGCGGCCGGTCTTCGACTCGCGGCGGGGAAGCGCCACGTCCAGTTCGCCGAGCTTGTAGACCGTGAAGCTCTCACCGACGGTCTCGACGGGGCCGAAGGCGGAGAGGACTTCGCGAAGCCGCGGCGCGGGGAGGCCATACACCTCGACGTCCACGTCCTTGGACGCGATCCCGAGCAGGCGGTCGCGCACCCAGCCGCCGACGATCAGTGCGCGGCCGCCGGCCTGGCGCACCGCTTCGGCCACCGCACGCGCACGGTCCTCGGAGACGGGCATGGGGGGATCGTAGCATCTCGTCGTGCTGGAGGTGCTGGAGGTGCTGGAGGTGCAGAAGGTGCTGGTGCTGGAGGTGCAGAAGGTGCTCGTGCTGGAGGTGCAGAAGGTGCTCGTGCTGGAGGTGCAGAAGGTGCTGGTGCTGGAGGTGCAGAAGGTGCTGGTGCTGG
>DAOPQX010000065.1:9538-13185 GCA_035348395.1 Vicinamibacterales bacterium
GTGCTGGAGGTGCAGAAGGTGCTGGTGCTGGAGGTGCAGAAGGTGCTGGTGCTGGGGGTGCTGGTGCCGGAGGTGCAGAACGTGCTGGTGCCGAGGGTGCCGGGGGGCCTGCCGCGCCGTAGCCGCGCACCGCGCGACGAGGCGGGTGCAGGGCGGGGCGGGGATCGTAGAATCTCTCAATGCGCCGACATCACTTCTCCTCGCTGCTGCTGCTGACGCTCGCCCTCCTGCTTGGCGGCACCGCTGCCGGGCAGGCGGGAACGCCCGCCGCCACTGAGCCGGCCGCCGCCGCGCAGCCGGCCAGGCGCCCGATCACGCCGCAAGACCTCTGGGCGATGAAGCGCCTGGGCAGCCCGGCGCTCTCGCCCGACGGCACCCGCGTCGTCTTCACCGTGCAGGAGTGGTCGATCGAGAAGAACAAGAGCACGACCAACCTGTGGCTGGTGGACGTCAAGGGCGGCGAGCCGCGGCGGCTCACCGCCGCCGAGGCCAACGACGGCTCGCCCGCCTGGAGCCCCGACGGCACGCGGATCGCCTTTACCTCGCGCCGCGACGGCGACCAGGCCGGCGCGCTCTACGTCATCGCGGTCGGCGGCGGCGAGGCCGAGAAGATCCTCGAGCTGCCCTACAGCGTCACCTCGCCCAAGTGGCTCCCCGACGGCTCGGCCGTCATCGTCGGCACCACCGTGATCCCGGAGCTGGCCGGCACGATGGGCAGAGACGACGTCGAGGCGATCCGGAAGGAGATGAAGCGCCGCCAGGAATCGAAGATGACGGCGAAGGTCACCGAGGATCGGCAGTACCGCTACTTCGACCGCTACCTCACCGACAACCTGGCGCACCGGCTGCTGCTGGTGAAGCTCGCGGACAAGTCGTTCGTGGACCTCACGCCCCGCTTCGACCGCCTGTTCCAGAACAGCGGCACGGTGAGCTTCGACGTCTCGCCCGACGGCAAGACGGTGGCGCTCACGGTGAACTCGACGCCGCGGCCGTTCCGCGACTTCCCGAACCACGACATCTACCTCGTGCCGACCGACGGCTCGGGGACGATGAAGAACGTGACGCCCGAGAACCAGGGCGACGACAGCAGCCCGGTGTTCGCGCCCGACGGCGCCTCGCTCCTCTACAACCGGACGAAGGTTCGCTACTACGGCGGCCAGTTCCCGAAGGTGTGGCGGCACGACCTGGCCACCGGGAAGAACACCCCGGTCACCGAGGCGTTCGACCTCGCGTTCGAGAGCGTGGAGTTCTCGCCCGACGGGAAGCTGCTGTGGCTCACCGGCGAGAGCGAGGGGGTGGTGCCGGTGTTCAAGCTCGACCTGGCCGCGGCCGCGTCCGCCAAGGAAGGCTCGTCGTTCGCCAGCGCCGCCTTCTCCGCCGGCGCCGCCGGCAAGGCGCTCTCCACCGTCTACCGTGAAGGGACCTCGACCGCGCTCGACGTCGAGGGCGGGGCCGTCGTGTTCCTGAACGACACCACCAGCCGGCCGAACGAGCTGTTCGTGCTCGACCCGAACGGCGGCGAGCCCCGGCGCCTCACGCACTTCAACGACGGGCTGGTGGCCGGGCTCGAGCTGGGCACGGTCAAGCCCTACTGGTTCACCGGTGCGGCGGGCGACCGGATTCACGGGTGGCTCGTCTACCCGCCGTCGTACGACCCGCGCAAGACCTACCCGCTGGTGCAGCTGATGCACGGCGGCCCGCACACGATGAACCGCGACAGCTGGAGCTATCGCTGGAACACGCACGTCTTCGCGGCGCCCGGCTACATCGTCACCTGGGTGAACCGCCACGGGTCGACCGGCTTCGGCGAGCGCTTCTCGCGCAGCATCGTCAACCAGTGGGGCGACATGCCGTTCGAGGACATCATGAAGGCGACCGACCACCTGCTGCGCGAGCTGCCGAACATCGACCCGAAGCGGATGTGCGCGGCCGGCGCCAGCTACGGCGGCTACATGGCGGCGTGGGTGCTGGGCCACACCGACCGGTTCGCCTGCATCGTCGATCACGCGGGCGTGAACAACTCGTACGCGCAGTACGCGACCGACGTCCCGCACGGCTTCCCCGAGGTGATGGGGGGCAAGCCGTGGGAGAACCTCGAGGGGATGCAGCGCCAGAACCCGATGTTCTACGCGAAGAACTTCAAGACGCCGACGCTCGTCCTGCACGGCGAGAAGGACTACAGGGTGCCGTACGGCAACGGCCTCGAGCTGTACGGCGTGCTGCAGGCGATGGGCGTGCCGTCACGGCTGGTCGTGTTCCCCGACGAGAACCACTGGGTGCTCTCGCCGCAGAACGCGATCTACTGGCACTGGGAAATGCAGAACTGGATGGGGCGGTACCTTGGCGTGAAGCCGGCGATCGAAAAGCCCAGTTTCTGACGATCGCGTGTCCACGTTCACCACAGAGGCGCAAAGACACAGAGGCCTGTCACGAATTTGATCTCACACTGTCGCGCTGCATCGCGTGTCCACGTTCAACGCAGAGGCGCGGAGGCGCAGAGGGCTTGTCACGATCCACGAATCCTGAATCTGCAGCGACAGCGTCGTCACTTCTTTCGTTCCGGCACTCCCTTCGGGTGGCAGTCGGCGCATGACACGAAGTGGATGTTGTGGCGGCTGTCCGGCGACTTGAAGCTCGTGTCCATCGTCGCCACGTCGAGGCCGCAGTTCGAGTAGGCGGGGTGGCAGTTCGCGCACGACTGCCGCGCGTCGAGGCCGTGCGGGTCGTGGCAGCCGAGGCAGCCGATCCCCTCGTGCACCCCGATCGCGGTGCGGTCGTCGCCCGACCCGACCTCGAGGGTCGTCTCCGGCGCGTGGCACTGGTAGCAGACGGCCTGCCGCGGGTCGGGACTCATCTTCGCGGCGCGCTCCCCGACAACCATGGCCGGCAGCGCGAGGTCGGCGGCCAGCACGTGCCGCCTCTCGCGCCGATCGTAGAAGCCGAGGGAGGTCGTCCGCAGCTGGCGCCCTTGCGCGGCCTTCTTCGGCTGCAGGTAATCGGGCGCCGCGGGCGGGACGCCGTCACTGTGCACGGTGTGGCAGGTGAGGCACGGGATCACGGGGCGGCTGGAGAACCGCTCGTCGGCGAGCTTCCACGGCCCGCGGTTGTCGATCGGCGTGACGATGTCGGCAATCGCGCCATCGGCGAACATGCCGTGGCACCGCAGGCAGTCGTCCATCAGCAGCGTCTTCTCGTTGTGCGCCTTCGACAGGAAGATGTGCGAGTAGGCGGCCGAGTGGCCGCCCGCCCGCCACTTCGCGAGGTTGTCGGCGTGGCACCGCTGGCAGTTGGCGGCGATGCGGTCCACCTGCGCGTCCTTCAGGACGATGCGTCCCGGCACCTTCCCGCTCACCTGGTAGTAGAGGTGACGCAGGTTCGTCCGGTGCGCCTCGAGGTCGGTGGTGAAGGCGCTCCCGTGGCACTCCTTGCACTGCAGGCCGCGGTGCACCGAGCGCGCCCACTTGTCGTAGGACGCCTGGATCTGGTGGCACGTCGTGCAGTAGCTGCCCGAGTAGCTCGACCCCGCGTAGTAACCGAGGTTAACCGCGGCAAGCGCGCCGGCGACGGCTACCAACCCGCCCAGGACGAGGAAGAAACGTTTGCGCATGGTGTGCAGCCCCGAGCCCCGAGCCCCTAGCCCCTAGCCC
>DAOPQX010000066.1:0-12943 GCA_035348395.1 Vicinamibacterales bacterium
CGGTCGCGGACGATCCCGATCTCGATCTCCGCGTCATCATCCGCGGCGCGGATCGCCTGCACCAGGTCGCCCGTCGTCTCGATCTTCTTGCCGGCGACGGTGGTGATCACGTCGCCCGCCTTGATGCCCGCGCGCGAGGCGGCAGACTCGGGGTTGACGCTCGCCACCAGGACGCCCGCGTCCGCGCCGAAGTGGCCGCGCAGCTGGTCGCTCATCTCCTGGACGGCGACGCCCAGCCTGCTCGCCCCCCCGGGTGACCACTCGAACATCGGCCACCCCGGCTCCACCCGGAAGTTCCAGCGGGGGCCGGGTTCCTTCCGCTCGAGGTCGCCGGGCCCCTGCCCCTCGGGGGTCTTCCACCGGAACTCGCGCATTCCGCGCATCCCTTCCCGCACGAGCGGCTCGATCTCACCCCGCAGCTTCTCGCGGTCGAGCCCGATCACGTCGGGCCAGTCGCGCTCCTCGAGCGTGGCCGACAGCTCCACCCGCTTGCCGTCGCGCATCACGGCGAGCTTCACCGGCCGCCCCGCCGGCGTCTCGGACACGAGGCGCTGCAGCTGGCGGACGCCGCGCACCCGTTCGGCGTCGAACTCGACGATGACGTCGCCCGACTTCAGGCCGGCCTTCGCCGCCGGGCTGTCCTCGTCGACCTCGTTCACCCGCGCGCCGCCCGGCCCCTGCAGCTTCTCGCCCGTCACCTCCTGGAGAGTGACGCCGAGCCGCGCCCCGCCGCCAATGGCCGCGAAGACACGCCCGCCGGGACCGACTCGCTCGATGATCCGAACCTTGTCCTTCTGCGGCGCGGCCTTCTCCTTGTCCTTGGCGGTGGACTGGACCGCTGCGCCCGCCGTCAACCCTGCCGCCGCCACCATCGCGACGATGACCGTCGTCCTGCCAATCCAACCCATGTACTGCCTCCCGTTTCAGCGGCCCTGGCCACCGACTCTGTCAGTTCAGACGAGTGAGCCGGGGGATTGGTCGCTTCGCCTCCCGCTGGCTTTCGTCCTCGGCGAGCTACGGCGCGACTGTCACCGGGGGTGAGCGGCGGCCGCGGCGAGGCGCCGTTTTTCACTCGAAAATCGCGCGCGCGCCGCCGGCACGAGCTTTGATGCCTGTCATGGCAAGCGCGCGGGGCCGGCGGGATCGTTCACCGGCAGGCGTCGGCACGCCAGTCCCGCATCGGGTTCGGTCCCGCGCGCGCGTATGGGCCCCACCCCGCTCATCGGGAGGCTGACATGCGATACCTCGCCACTCGCACCATCGCTGCCGCCGTGCTGCTTTCCCTGGTGGCGGGAGGCTGCGCGCTTGCCGTCCGCCGGCCGAGCGTCGCCGAGCTGCACTACAACAGCGGCCGGTACTACGACAAGCGGGTCGCGATCGAGGGCGAGGTGACGAGCGCGTGGGGCCTGCCGCTGGTGCCCTTCTCGATGTACAAGGTGAGTGACGGGACCGGCGAGGTGACGGTGCTCTCCCAGGGGTCGCGCCTCCCTTCGAGAGGCGCGCGCGTGCGGGTGACCGGCAGGGTGAGCGAGCTGGCCGTGCTCGGCGGCCGCCCGCTCGGCCTCCACATCCGCGAGCACGACCTCGATTACAGACGCTGGTGAACCAGGCCCGAGCCCCTAGGTGATCCTGATCGCGACCGCCGTCGTGTCGTCGTTCGGCGGCTCGTCGCCCCGGTGGTCCTGCACCGCGGTGAAGATCGCGTCCACGATCTCCTCGGCCGTTCCCCGCCGCGCCGCCTGCAGCGTCTGCAGCAGCCGCGCCGAACCGAACTCGCGCCCCTCGCTGTCCATCGCCTCGAACACGCCGTCGCTGCAGAACACGAACAGGTCGCCGGCCTTCAGGTCGAAGGTCACCTCGTCGTAGGTGGAGCCGGGGAAGGCGCCGAGGGGAATCCCGGCGACCTCCACCGGGTGGCACCCGTCACCCGCGCACCGCAGGGGGTAGGGCAGGCCGGAGTTGGCGATCACGACGCGCCGCCGCTTCATGTCGAAGACGGCGTAGCAGAGCGTGCAGTAGTACTCCTCCAGGTGGCGCTCGTGGAGGATGGTGTTGATCGACGAGAGGACGCCGGCCGCCACGAAGCCCCCGGCGTCGAAGCGGCGGCGGAAGGTGCGCGACCGGATCAGCTCGCCGGCGAACGCGCTGTACAGCGCCGCGGGCACCCCCTTGCCCGACACGTCGCCCACCGCGACGATGAGCGTGTGGCCGTCGGGCGCGAGGAAGTCGTAGAGGTCGCCCCCCAGTTCGCGGGCCGGCGCGAAGCGGGCGGCGGCATCGACGCCCTTCAGGCGGCGGGGCAGCCCCTGCGGCAGCAGCGCCGCCTGGACGCGCTGGGCGAACCGCAGCTCCTTCTCGAGCCGCTCCTCGTTGGCGCGCACCGTCTCGTACAGCCGCGCGTTCTCGATCGCAACCGCCGCCTGGCTGGCGAGCAGCGTCATCACCTCGACGTGGGTCTTGCCGAAGGCGTCCAGCTCGGGGCTCTCGATGTCGAACACGCCGATGCAGCGGTCCTTCACGAGCAGCGGGATCACCAGCTCCGACCGCACGTCGTCGAGCACCTTGACGTAGCGGCTGTCCTGGGTGACGTCGGGCACCAGCACCGTCCGCTTGTGCAGCGCCGCGTGCCCCACCAGCCCCTCGCCCAGCCGCACCGGCGGCACCGTCGTCTGCTCGCCGTACTTGAGGGCGAGCTTCATCTCCAGCTCGCCGGTGTCCTCGTTGAGCAGGAGGATCCCGAAGGTGCGGTAGTCGATCACCCGCTTGGCCAGCTGTGCCAGGCGGGTGAGCAGCTCGTCGAGATCGAGGATCGACGACACCTCGCGGCCGATCTCGGCGAGCGTCTCGAGCATCTCGTTGTACTCGCGCTCGCGCTCGAACAGCCGCGCGTTCTCGATGCCGCTCGCCAGCGTCGCGGCGAACTGGCGGAGGATCTTCTCGTCCAGCTCGTTGAACTGGCCGACGTTCGGGCTCAGCAGGTTCAGCGCCCCGATCACCTTCCCCTTGCGGCGCAGCGGGACCACCAGCTCGGACCGGGTGCCGGGCACGATCTCGGTGTACCGGGGATCGGCGCTGACGTCGTCCACGAGGATCGGGCGCTCGTCGCGCACCGCGGCGCCGATGATTCCCTCGCCGATCTTGAGGCGGAGCCCTTGGAGCGCCTCGGGCGGGTAGCCGACGGCGTACGCGATGGAGAGGTCGCCGCGCTTCTCGTCGATGAGGTAGACCGCGAACGCCTGGTAGTCGGTCAGCCTGCTGATGAGCTGTGGGATGCGCTGGAGCAGCTCGTCGAGGTCGAGGACGGAGGTGACCTGCCGGCCGAGGTCGAACAGCGTCGTGAGGAGCTGCTGGTCGCTGGGCCGCTGACACTCGCTGGGATGGCCGGCCGGGACTTCCGACGATGGATGCGTCACCTGAGGCGGATTATACTTGCACGGTCATGGATCTGTCGCTTCCCCTCGACCACCCGGCGATCGAGCGCATCCTGCCGCATCGCTTCCCGTTCCTCCTCGTGGACCGGATCACCGAGTTCGAGCCCGACAAGCGGGTCGTCGGGGTGAAGAACGTGACGAGGGACGATCACCTGCTCACCGAGGAACCGGGGGGCGAGGCCGTCCTCCCGCCGACCGTGCTCACCGAGGCGGTGGCCCAGGTCGGCGCGATCCTCATCCTGGCCAAGCCCGAGAACCGCGAGAAACTCATCTTTTTCGGCGGGATGGAGAGCGTCCGTTACAAGCGGCCCGTCAGGGCGGGCGACGTGGTGGTGGTCGAGGCGAGCGTCCGGCGGCTTCGCAGCCGGATGGGACTGCTCAAGGGTGTCGCGAAGGTGGACGGCAAGGTGTGCATCGTCGGCACCATGACGTTCGCGCTGGGCGACTCGTCCAAGGACAAGGCGTGATCCGGTTCCGCCGCCCGCGTTCCACCCTCGGCCGTGCTGGCACCGCTGTTGCAGCCGAGCCGTTGCGTGCGTTGAGTTGGTCAACCCCGTAACAGCCGGGCCCCCGCAGGGCATGCCCGGCAGGAGAATGCGGCATGCTCGAAACCATTGCGATCATCCTGATCGTCTTGTGGCTGCTGGGAATGGTCAGCGGCTACACGATGGGAAACTTCATCTACATCCTGCTGGTCATCGCCATCGTGCTCTTCCTGGTGCGACTGGTCAGCGGGAGGCGGGTGGTCTGACCGCTCCCTTCCACAGCACGCGTTCGAGCCGGCCGTGCCAGGCCGTGAACTCGCCGTCGGAGGTGTCGTCGCCGAGGGCCTGCCTCGCCATGTTGATCTTGGCGTCGAGGTCGTCGGCGAACGAGAGGATGAACGCCTCGATCGTCATCGGCACGACCGGCGAGCCGAACTCGAGGCAGCCGTGGTGGGAGAGAACGAGGTGTTCCAGCTCGGTGAGCAGCGCGGGCGGGAAGCCGTCGATCGCTGACGCGGCTTCCCGCACCAGCCTGACGCCCACTGCGATGTGCCCCACCAGCCGTCCCTCGCGGGAGTAGCTGGTGGCGGGCCCGTAATCCAGCTCGTACAGCTTGCCGATGTCGTGCAGCAGGGCGCCGGCCACCGCGACGTCGCGGTTGGCCCCATAGAGCGCCGCGAGCGACGAGACGACCTCGGCGATCTTCAACACGTGCTCGAGGAAGCCGCCCCGGTAGGCGTGGTGCAGCGTCTGCGCGGCGGGCCACACCCGGAGCCGCTCCTCGTTCTCGCACGCGATCTTCTCGAGCAGCGCCCTGATCCAGCCGTCGCTGACACCATGGACGACCGCCTGCAGCTCGGCCCACATCTCGTCGAGCGGGCGCGGCGCCGACAGGACGCAGTCCTCCTCGCGGAAGCCGTCCTTCCGGTCCTGATCGGGGTGCACGCGGCGAATGTTCTCGACGATCAGCTGGAGGCGATCGTTGTAGAGGTTGCCGCGCGCCCTGACCTTGACGAACTCGCCGGCGTCGAACTCCCCCTTCAGCCGCTCCACCTCGTCGAAGATCTTCGCGGCGATGCGGCCGGTCGCGTCCTGCAGGGCCAGCGAGACGAAGTCGCCGGCACGCCCCTGCCGGACGTCCTTCTGGACGCAGAGGAAGAAGCCGACGCCCGACGACTCGGCGGTAAGCTGCTTGATCCGGGGAAGGGTTGCCATCATGAACGAGAGGCTACCACGGTAGTCCACGAAGTCACGAAGTCACGAGGTCGCGAAGTCGTGAGGTCGCGAGGTCGAGTGGGTGCGTCCAGCTGAGCCGATCCCGTGTGATCGCCAGCTGGTAAGATCGAGGAAAGAAATGACAGAAGGAACCGTGGTGGAAACGGCGGTGGATCGCGCCGAGAAGGTGTCGCTGCCGGTGACGGGCATGACCTGCGCCGCCTGCGCGCGAACGATCCAGGTGACGCTCGAAGACACCCGCGGCGTGCGCCAAGCCGACGTCAACTTCGCCACCGGCCGGGCCACCGTCGTCTTCGATCCGTCGGCGGTGAACCTCGACGGCCTGGTCGGGGCGATCCGCGACGTGGGCTACGACGTGCTGGACGAGCCCGACACTGGGGACGAGGAGGCGGTGGCCGACGCACAGGAACAGGCGCACCGCGCCGAGTACCGCGCCGCCCGCCGCAAGTTCCTCGTCGCCGTCGTTTTCGCCCTGCCGATCATGGTCATCGGCATGGCTCACCTGCAGTTCCCGGGGGTGAACTGGGTGCAGCTCGCCCTGGCCCTGCCGGTGGTCTTCTACTCGGGAGCCCAGTTCTACCGCGGCGCGTGGGCCGCCGTCCGCCACCGCAACGCCGACATGAACACGCTGATCGCGGTCGGTACCGGCGTGGCGTTCGCCTACTCGGTAATCGTCACGGTTGCGCCCGGCACCGTCATGCACCCCGTGCACGAAGGAGTGATGAGCCACGCCCCCGGCGTCTACTACGAGGTGGCGACGGCGATCATCGCGCTCGTCCTGCTGGGCCGGATGCTGGAGGCGCGCGCACGCGGCCGCACCTCGGAGGCAATCAAGCGACTGATCCACCTGCAGCCGCGCACGGCGCTCGTCGAGCGCGGGGGCGTCGAGGTGGAGATTCCCGCGCGCGAGGTGCGCCGGGGCGACGTCGTGATCGTCCGGCCCGGCGAGCGCCTCCCGGTGGACGGCGAGGTGATCGAGGGCGCGTCGGCGGTGGACGAGTCGATGCTCACCGGCGAGTCGCTGCCGGTGGACAAGGCGCCCGGCTCGGCCGTCTATGGAGGCAGCGTCAACAGCACGGGCGGCTTCCGCTTCCGCGCCACGCGGGTGGGCCGCGAGACGACTCTCCAGCAGATCATCAGGCTGGTGCAGGAGGCGCAGGCGAGCCGCGCGCCGATCGCCCGGCTGGCCGACGTCATCTCGGGCTACTTCACCCCGATCGTCATCGCCATCGCCATCCTCACCTTCGTCATCTGGTTCGACGTGATGCCGGCGGGCAACCGCTTCACGCCGGCCCTGGTGAGCTTCGTGGCGGTGATGATCATCGCGTGCCCCTGCGCGATGGGACTGGCCACACCCACCGCGATCCTGGTGGGCACGGGCCGCGGCGCCGAGAAGGGCATCCTCATCCGCGGTGGCGAGATTCTCGAGCGCGCCGGCCACATCACCACCGTCGTCCTCGACAAGACCGGCACCATCACCAGCGGCCGCCCCGAGGTGACCGACCTGGTGCCGGCCCCCGGCATCGTCCCGGACGACCTGCTCGGGCTCGCCGCCTCCGCCGAACGGGCGTCGGAGCACCCGCTCGCGCAGGCGATCGTACGGGCCGCTGGTGAACGCGGCATCCCGCTGCGCCCGGTTTCCGAGTTCCGCGCGCTGCCGGGGCTGGGCATCAGCGCCGCGACCGGCGAGGGGCGGCTCGTCATCGGCAACCAGGGCCTGATGGACCGCGAGGGGATCGACACCTCGCCGCTCGCCGCCGAGATGGACCGCCTCGCGCAGCAGGCGAGAACGGTGATGTGGGCCGGGATGAACGGCCGCCTGGTCGGCCTGGTGGGCATGGCCGACACCCCGAGACCCGAATCGGCCGGGGCCCTGCGGCGGATGAAGGCGATGGGGCTCGAGCTGGTGATGATTACCGGCGACAACGCCGCGACGGCCAACGCCATTGCCGGCCAGGTAGCACCCGGGGGCGGGATCGACCGCGTCGTCGCCGGCGTGCTGCCCGAGCGGAAGGCCCAGGAGGTCAAGGCGCTGCAGGCGGAAGGACGCGTGGTCGCGATGGTCGGCGACGGGATCAACGACGCCCCCGCGCTCGCGCAGGCCGACGTCGGCATCGCGGTCGGGTCGGGGACCGACGTGGCCATCGAGGCCGCCGACATCACGCTGATGCGCAACGACCTGAACGGGGTGGCCGAGGCGATTCACCTCTCGCGCCGCACGCTGCGGGTGATCAAGCAGAACCTGTTCTGGGCGTTCATCTACAACGTGCTCGGCATCCCGATCGCCGCCGGCGCGCTCTACCCGTTCACCGGCTGGCTGTTGAACCCGATGCTGGCCGCCGCCGCGATGTCGTTCTCGAGCGTCTCGGTGCTGGCCAACAGCCTGCGGCTGAGAAGGGGGTGAGGGAAGACGGCCATGCTCGACAACACGCAGATCGTCGTCTCCGTGCTGGGCCTCGGCCTGATTGCGGGCGTCTTCTGGTTCTTCTTCGGGGGCAAGCGGAGGCGCCCGCCTTCGCCGGACGCTCGCCTTGCTCGCGGCTACGGCGGAAAGCCCCAGAGCCGTGAGCCGTGAGCCCTTGTATAATCCCGCCGTACCTTCGCGACGCCTGCCCGCGGCCTTCGCAGGCCCCGACGAGAGGTCGGCGGTGGCCGCGCGACTCTTCGATCGCGCGCAGGTTGGCGCGTGCGTCGCAGTGCTTGGCCCTGACGGCGCCGACCGCACGCTCGTCGTCAACACCCACCTGAAGCACATCTTCGGGTACGAGAGCAGCGTCCCCGAGTCGCAGGTCCTTCCCTTCGAGAGCGCCCGGTTCGTCGATCCACTGGCCCGCTCGAACCTGCTCGAGCGGCTCGGGCACGACGGGGCGGTCGCCGACTTCCTGGTGCGCGTCCGCCGCGTCGACTTCACCCCGATCTGGGTCGAGGTCACCGCCACGGCCGAGCGCCAGGACGGAGGGAGCCTGCTGGTGGAGGCGCTCGTCCGCGACGTCAGCGACCGCAAGAAGCTCGACGACCAGACGCGCGACCTGTACGGACAGCTGCTCCAGGCCGAGAAGCTGGCCTCGCTGGGCCAGACGATCTCGGGCATCGCCCACGAGCTGAACAACCCCCTGGCGACGGTCCTCACCTGGGCCGAGCGCCTCGCGCCCCGCCAGAAGGACGCCGACACCAGGCGCGGACTCGAGGTGATCCTCTCGGAGGCCGACCGCGCCGCCCGCATCGTCCGCAACCTGCTGACCTTCGCGCGCAAGCGCCACACCACCCGGACGATGGTCGACCTCAACCAGGTGGTGGGCGAGACGCTGGCGCTGCGCGCCTACGAACAGCGCGTCACCAACATCAACGTCATCTCGGCGCTCGCCGCCGGGCTGCCGCAGGTGTTCGCCGACCCGCACCAGCTGCAGCAGGTGCTGCTGAACCTCGTCATCAACGCCGAGCAGGCGATGCTGGCCGCCAACGGGCGCGGCACGCTGGTCGTGCGCACCTGGCACGATGCCTCCACCGACACCGTCGTTCTCGAGGTCAACGACGACGGGCCGGGGATTGCCGAGGAGCTGCAGGCGAAGGTCTTCGACCCGTTCTTCACCACCAAGGAGGTCGGCAAGGGGACCGGCCTCGGCCTCACCGTCGCCTACGCGATCGTCAAGGAGCATGGGGGCCGCATCTGGGTGAGGGGATCGCAGGGGCAGGGGGCCTCGTTCTTCGTCGAGCTGCCCACCGGCGAGGCGCAGGTCGTGCGAGCCCCCCAGCCTCCCCCCGAGCAGATCCGCGCCGAGGTGCCGGCCGGGACGCGCGTGCTGGTGGTCGAGGACGAGGCGGCGCTGGCGGCGGCCGTCACCGAGGGGCTGAGCGACGCGGGCTTCGAGGTGGACCACGCCTCGGACGGGGAAGAGGCGTTGGCGCACGTCGCGGCGCGCGCCTACGACCTGATCGTCTGCGACCTCAAGATGCCGCGCGTGGACGGGATGGAGTTCTACCGGGCGATCGCGACGGGCAACCCGGCGCTGGCCCGCCGCGTGATCTTCTGCACCGGCGACGTCGTGGGCGCCGAAGCCGAACGCTTCCTCGCGGAGAGCGGCTGCCGCTGGCTCGCCAAGCCGTTCAGGCTCGCCGACTTGCTGCGGGCCGTCCGCGAGCTGCTGGCGTAGGGCAGCACCGTCGCCGCCACCGCCGGCAGCGGCTGGCCCACGGGACGCGCCGGCAGCGACGCCTTCGCGGGCACCGGGCGCGGCTCGAAGGGAAGCACCGGGCGCGGCGCCATGCGCGGACGCGGCGTCAGCACGGTGAGGATCGGCGGCTGCGACACCGGCTTCTCCTGCCGCTCGAGCGCCTGGCGAAGGCGCTGGATGGCGCGGGCGTGCAGCTGCGACACGCGCGACTCGTTCACCCCCAGCTCGGCCCCGATCTCCTTCATCGTGACCTCGCCGAAGTAGTAGAGCCTAATCAGCTTGCGCTCGCGCGCGGGCAGCGTGGCGATGGCGGCCCGAACCCGGTCCTGCACCTGGCCGCGCTCGAAGGCCGCGTCGGGCGCCTCGGGCTCCGAGGGCACCAGCACGGCCGGCAGCGACGCGTCGTCCTTGTGATCGTTCGAGGCGAGGGGCGAGGTGGACTCGATGGTGTTGATGCGCAGGATCGTGCGGTTGAGGCGCTTCTCGTCCGAGCCAACCTTGGCCGCCAGGTCGGCCACCGACGGCTCGTGCCCCAGCTCGCGCCGCAGCGACTCGCGGGCCGCCTCCAGCTCGCGCCGCTGGCGGCGGACGCCCCGCGGCCAGGCCTCGCGCCGAAGCGCGTCGATCATCGCGCCGCGCACCCGCCGCTCCGCGAAGGTCTCGAACTTGATGCCGCGCGACTCGTCGTAGCGCTGCGCGGCGTCAATCAGGCCGAGCACGCCGTCCTGCACGAGATCGCCGATGTCGATCGAGTGGGGCATCGAGGAGGCGAGCCTGCGCGCAAGCGCTTCGACGAAGGGAAGACCGGCCACCACGCGTCGGCTCTCGTTGGCGGGAAGCGGTGTGACGTGCATCGCGGCTCCTCGGGGCGGCGCCAGCCGGCGCCACTGAACGACTTCGGTTCGAGTCTCAGGCCGGGACGCCGTTCGGCCCCCCGGGTTTCGCAGACGAACCGAGCCATTCGCAACCCAAGTGCCAGAACGGAACAGCTTGGCCCCATCCGGCTCATCCGTGCGTCCGAAGGCGCGAAGCCGTTGAAACAAGGAGGGTTAGAAGTGACTCCGGCGGCCGCGCCGCCATCGGAGCCGGTGTGCAGATCTGTTGCAGGGCGTCAACATCTTGACGAACTAGCAGTTCTTGCGCGCCAATATTCTGACGCACCAGCAAGATCTGCAAGCGCCGCACGAAATCGCAATCGTGGTGTGATGTACGAACGGGGGGCCGTGGGGTGGAGCGGCGGCTGAAGGAAGAAGGACCTGCGCGGCCTGCCGCCGCCTGCTTCAGACCTGGAACCGCGACTGGATGTCGCTGACCCGCGATCGGATCGACCGGGCCGTGCCCATCGCGTCGAGGACGCTGGTCACCACCTGCGATGCGCGCGAGCGGCTGATCTCGTCGCCGGCCTTGGCCTCGAGCAGCTCGGCGTGCGACAGGATGATGCCCAGCTCGTTGTTCAGCCGGTGGAAGAGCGCCCCGAGGTCGCCGAGGTCGTCGGCGGGCATGTGCGCGAGCGGGGTGGGCTTCTGGAGAGACGGGTTCATGCCGCTATGCGACTCCGGGGGTCCTGCTTCACAGGGCTTATCGGGAGGTCCGCCGTTTCCCGTTAGGCCGGGATTGCAGGACGAGTGTACCGACATTTTTCCGTGCCGGGCCGCCCCGGCTGTGTCAAAATACTGGCGCCTACCTAAATGTCTGAAAATACAAAACATCTCCTGTACGTCGAAGACGAGGTGGCGCTGCGCCAGGTGGTGGCCGAGCGGCTGACCGAGCGCGGGTACGAGGTGGTCGAGGTGTCCAACGGCGAGGAGGCCCTCGAGCGGCTCGCGGAGTTCGCCTTCGATATCGTGATCACCGATCTTCGCCTGCCGGGCATCGACGGCGCGCGCGTCATCGAGCAGGCAATCGCCAGCTACCCCGACATCATCGGCATCATCGTGACCGGCTTCGGCACCGTGAAGGACGCGGTGGACGCCATCAAGCGCGGGGCCACCGACTTCATCACCAAGCCGTTCCAGTTCGAGGAGCTGATGCTGGTGCTCGACGCCGCGCTCGAGCAGCGGCGGCTGAGGTCGGAGAACGCCTACCTGCGGTCGCAGCTCGAGCAGCGGTACCGCTTCGAGGGGATCATCGGGCGCAGCCGCCCGATGCGAAACCTCTTCCAGCTGCTCGAGACCGTCGCGCCCACCAACAGCACCATCCTGGTCACCGGCGAGACGGGCACCGGCAAGGAGCTGGTCGCGCGCGCCATCCACCACAACAGCCCGCGCCGCGCCAGCCGCTTCGTCGCGCTCAACTGCAGCGCCATCCCCGAGACGCTGCTCGAGGCGGAGCTGTTCGGCCACGTGCGGGGCGCCTTCACCGGCGCCGTCGCCAACCGTCCCGGCCGCTTCGAGCAGGCCCACAAGGGCACCCTCTTCCTCGACGAGGTGGGGACGATGAGCATCGCGCTGCAGATGAAGCTGCTGCGCGCGGTGCAGGAGCGCGAGTTCGAGAAGGTGGGCGATTCGCGCCCCACCAAGGTGGACGTGCGGGTGATCGCCGCCACCAACAGCGACCTCGCGCAGATGGTGCGCGACGGGACGTTCCGCGAAGACCTCTATTACCGGCTGAACGTGATCCCGATCCACCTGCCGCCGCTGCGCGAGCGGCGCGAGGACATACCCCTCCTGGTTCAGCACTTCCTCGATCGGTTCTGCCGCGAGCTGGTGCCGTCGCGCCCGGCGCTCACCGTGTCGCAGCACGCGATGCGGCGGTTGATGGGGTTCTCGTGGCCGGGCAACGTGCGGCAGCTCGAGAACGCCCTCGAGCGCGCGGTCGCGCTGAGCGGCGGGCGCGATCAGATCGAGGTGGCCGACCTCCCGCCCGACGTGCAGGAGGTGGGCGGCGGGTCGATGCCCCAGGAGTTCGCGCTTCCCGAGGAAGGGATCGACTTCGAGGAGTACGTCTCGAAGGTGGAGCTGGATCTCATCAAGCAGTCGCTCGAGCGGACCGGCGGGAACAAGGGGCGCGCCGCGCAGCTGCTGAACCTCAAGCGCACGACGCTCGTCGAGAAGCTCAAGAGGCTCAACGAGTCGTAGCGGCCGACAAGGATCCTATGCCACCCCGTTTCGCCTTCTGGACGATCGTCATCGACGGCTCGCCCACGGCCTTTCGCGCGGCGAAGCGCGACGACCTGCTCCCCACGCTGAAGCAGCTGCAGGGGAGGAACCCGCACGCCGAGCTGAAGTGGTTCGCTCGCGGCAAGGTCTGGGAGTCGCCCGAGCAGGCCCGCGCCTCGCGCGAGCGTGGCGGCCCGCCGCGACGGGACTCTTTCGCGCACGGCGGCGCAGGCGGCGCCGGGGACGAGCGCCGCGGCAAGCAGTGGCGGCCGGGCGGCGAGCACCGCGACCCGCGCGAGAAGTTCAAGAAGGAAACCTACCAGGCGAGGAAGCGGCGCGAGAAGAAGGCAGCCGCGCTGGCCCGGCAGGGCGGGGCCGGGTTCCCGCCACCCGGTGGGAAGACTCACGGCGGTCGCGATCGCCGCGAACCGCAGGATCGCCCCTGGAAGCCGAATCGTCCGCGCGAGGGTCGGCCGCCGCAGGAACAGCCCTGGAGGCCGCAGCGCCCTCGTGAAGGCAGC
>DAOPQX010000067.1:0-12880 GCA_035348395.1 Vicinamibacterales bacterium
TTCCGCTCGCCAGCAGGTCGCCGGGCCGCAGGTTGCACCCGTTGCTCGTGTGGTGCGCGATCATCTGTGCGAAGGTCCAGTAGAGGTCCGCCAGGCGGCTTCGCGTCACGCGCGCCGGCTCGAGCCCCTGCTCGCGCATCGCCTGCGACGAGAGGCGGGCCTCGAGCGTGACGTCGAAGGCGCCGGGCGCGGGACCCGGCTGCAGGTATGCCAGCGGAACGGGATCGCCGGGCGGCCGCGCGAAGGCGGGCGCGCGGAACGGCGCCAGCGCCTCCAGCGTGACCACCCAGGGCGAGACGGTGGTCGCGAAGCTCTTCGCCAGGAACGGGCCGAGCGGCTGGTACTCCCACTGCTGGACGTCGCGGGCCGACCAGTCGTTCACCAGGCAGAGGCCGAACGCGTGCTCCTCGGCCCGGTCGACAGGCACCCGTTCACCGAGCGCGT
This sequence comes from Vicinamibacterales bacterium, assembly GCA_035348395.1. GTDB lineage: Bacteria > Acidobacteriota > Vicinamibacteria > Vicinamibacterales > Fen-181 > JARKSS01. Next base: position 445 of record DAOPQX010000067.1, read on the forward strand.
TCCCGGTGCCGATCAGCAGTCCCACCTCCAGTTCGAAGTCCAGCCGCGCCGATCGTCCGAAGCGCGGGGCGGAGGCGCCCTCGGGGCGGGTCTGTCCGAGCGGCCGCACGACCCCGGCGGGGCTGGCCACGATCGACGATGCGCGCCCGTGGTAGCCGATCGGCACGTGCTTGTAGTTGGGCAGCAGCGGGTTGTCGGGGCGGAACAATCGTCCCACCCGCTCGGCGTGGAAGACCGACGCGTAGAAATCGGTGTAGTCGCCGATCGAGGCTGGCACCAGCATCTCGACGGCCTCGGCCGGCAGCAGGTGCGCTTCGATCCGCCGGGCCGGCGCCGGCGGCCTGGTGCCCAGCAGGCCGGCGAGGGCCTGCCGCAGGGCGCGGCGCCCGCCTGGCGTGCACGCCATCAAGGCGTTCAGGCGCGGGCCGTCGAGCGCCTCGAGCACGGCGGCCGGCACGCCGGGAAGCCACCCCTCGCCGCGGGCGCCCGCCAGGTCGAGCACGCGGTCGCCGATGGCTGCCAGCACCCGCGGCGGCCCGCCGTCCCGCGGCTGGCCCCAGCCGACCGGAAGGTTCTGCAGCGGGAAGTCGGTGGACGGATCGTTCGCCGATTCCACCCAGCTGGTGCGGGCGGGATCGTGGGTGTCGTCGAGCAGGTCGGCGTCGGTCATGATGCGGGCGGCGCCGAGGTGAGCAGGCCCAGCGCCGCGAGGTCCTCGATTGGTTCGTCGACCGAACAGGAGCCGAAACCCAGGGCGAACGCCCGGGCGTCGGCCAGCTCCGTCGTTGCCAGCGATTCGCCGCGCCAGGCCGCCTGTTGGTCGTCGAAGGCGAAGGCGGCCGGGTCGCGCTCGTCGAGCAAGGCCGCCGCCTTCTGCGCGTCGATCCGGTCGGCGCGAAGCAGTGCGGCGGCCATCAACACGTTGACGAAGCCGTGCATCGCGGCGCGCGGAGAGTCGGCGCTGCCCGCGAGCGGCCGGACGGCGCGGATCGGGTGGTGAAGGCCGGCGGTGGCCTTGAAGGGCAGCCTGAGCCCCGCGCAGTACGCCAGCCAGGCGGCCAGGTGGCCGGGCGGCGGAAACGCGTCGGGCTTCGCGCCGCCGGTGCGAACCTTCGCTCGGCCTCCCGCCTCGACCACCGCCTCGAGCAGCGCCAGCGGCACCGGGTGGGCGGGCACCTCCACGAACAGCTCCAGCCCGCCCGCGTCCCGTGCCGCGGCGCGCGTCTCGTCCGGCGTCGCCGCCCTCACCTCGATCGCCTCCACGCGCGCCCGCCATTCGTGCCCCTCGGCGTGGCGCTCGTTGAAGCGCAGGATGCGTTCGACATCCGCGGCGGCAGGAAGCGACGCGAGGGCGGTCAGCGGCCAGCGTCCCGGGCCGTCTCCGGAGGCGGGCCGCGGGTTCAGCGCCCTGGCAGCCCCGGCGAGCGCGTCGAGCTGCGCCGCCGGCACGACGAAGCGGCCCAGCAGGCCGCGGTGCGGTCCGGCCAGGTGGCGGAGGTAGACGCCTGCCGCGGCGTCGATCGCGAGCGAGGCCGGGGGGAAGAGCCCCGCGTAGTCGATCGCCCCCGCCAGCAGTGCCGCGAGCGACGCGGCAGCGCCCTGCATCTACTCCTCGTACCAGGAGCGGTAGTAGTCGCGGTCCTCGATGGTCCGCGCCTGCGTGCTGACGGCGAGCGGCCGGAAGGTGTCGAGCATCACCGCCACCTCCGCGGTGCCCTTCTGGCCGATCGACGCCTCGGTGCGGCCCGGGTGCGGCCCGTGCGGGAGGCCGTCGGGGTGCAGCGTGATCGATCCGAACTCGATCCCCTTGCGGCTCATGAAGTCGGAGCTGACGTAGTAGAGGACCTCGTCGGACATCACGTTCGAGTGGTTGTAGGGGGCGGGCACCGCGTCCTCGCCGAAGTCGTACGGGCGCGGGCAGAACGAGCAGACGACGAAACCGTCCCCCTCGAAGGTCTGGTGCACCGGCGGCGGGAGGTGGAACCGTCCCACGCGCGGCTCGAAGTCGTGGATGTTGAAGGCCCAGGGGTAATAGTACCCGTCCCACCCGACGACGTCGCACGGGTGGTGCGCAAGGGTCATCTCGACCAGCGCGTTGTTCTTCTTCACCACGAGGCGGAAGTCCCCGCGCTCGTCTCGCGGGTCGGCCCACTCCGGCCGCCGGATGTCGCGCTCACAGAACGGGCTGTGCTCGAGGAGCTGCCCGAAGGCGTTGCGGTATCGCTTCGGCGTGCGCACGTACCCGGCGCTCTCGATGACGAGCAGCGTGGACGGCCGCTGCTCGAAGCGGTAGCGGTGGAGGATGCCGCGCGGGATCACCAGGTAGTCGCCTTCGCCGAACTTCAGCGTCCCGAGCGGCGTGTCGAGCACGCCGGCGCCCGCGGTGACGTACACGATCTCGTCGCCCTGCGCGTTCCGGTAGAACGTCTCGTCGTCGGCCGACGCGCGGACGAGCGCGATGGCAACGTCGGCGTTGAAGAGCAGCGGGACGCGGTCGAAGACCGGGCTGGGGCCGGTGGTCAGGCCCGCCGTCTTGAAGTGACGGTGCCGCAGCATCCGGTCGGGCTCGGCCTGCCAGTCGAGCGATCGGACGGGCCGAACCTCCTTCAGCCGGGTGGGCGGGTGGATGTGGTACACGAGCGAGGCAGGGCCGGTAAATCCCTCGTTGCCGATCAGCTCCTCGGTCCTGAGGCGGCCGTCCTGATCGCGAAACGCCGTGTGCCGCTTGCGGGGCAGTTGGCCGAGACGATGGTAGATGGGCATTTCGCTTCCCTTCAGGCCGATCGTCGAACGGCCCGTCAGAGGTTGCCGCGCAGCGCCTGCTCGCGTTCGATGGCCTCGAACAGCGCCCGGAAGTTGCCCTTGCCGAACCCCCGGCTCCCCTTGCGCTCGATGATCTCGAAGAAGAGGGTCGGGCGGTCCTGCACGGGGCGGGTGAAGAGCTGCAGGAGATAACCCTCCTCGTCGCGGTCGACCAGCACGCCCAGCCGGCGCAGCTCGTCCACCGATTCCTCGATTGCGCCGACCCGGCCCGGGAGCAGGTCGTAGTAGCTGTCGGGCACGCGGAGGAACTCGACGCCGTTCTGCCGGAGCGCGTCCACGGTGGCGACGATGTCGGTCGTCAGCAGGGCCACGTGCTGCACGCCGGGCCCACGGTAGTACTCGAGGTACTCGTCGATCTGGCTCTTCTTCTTGCCGGGTGCCGGCTCGTTCAGCGGGAACTTGATCGCCTGGGCGTCGTCGGCCATGACGACGCTCATCAGGGCGCTGTAGTCGGTGGAGATGTCCTTGTCGTCGAAGCTGACGAACCGCTCGAACCCGAGGACGCGGTGGTACCAGTCGGCCCACTCGTTCATCTTCCCGAGCTCGACGTTGCCGACCATGTGGTCGACGCGCAGCAGCCCGATGTCGCGCCCTTCGACCCGCCGCTCGGAGTACCCGGGGAGGAACGGCCCGCGGTAGCCCGCGTCCGAGATGAACGAGTGGATCGTGTCTCCGTAGGTCTTGATGGCGGCGCGGCGTACGCACCCGTTCCCGTCGCGCAGGTCGTGCGGCTCGAAGGCCGGCTCGGCGCCCCGGCGCACGGCCTCCTCGAACGCCCGGTCGGCATCGTCGACGTGGAAGGCGATGTCGCGCACCCCGTCGCCGTGGGCGAGGATGTGGGTGGCAGCCGGATGGTCGGGGCCGAGCGGAGTGGTCAGCACCAGGCGGATCTTGCCCTGCGTCATCAGGTAGGATGTGTGATCGCGGGCGCCGGTCTCGAGGCCGGCATAGGCGGCTTGCGAGAAGCCGAACCCGAGCCGATAGAAGTACGCGGCCTGGCGGGCGTTGCCGACCCAGAACTCCACGTGGTGGATGCTCCTGAGGCGGAGCGGGTTCTGCTGCATGGGTGTGCCCCTCCGACTAAGGTGGCACAGACGAGCCGCGGCCGGCAAGAGACGAACGGGACCGGGCCCCCGACAGCTGAGCGGGGACGCAGGAGAGGCCATGTACATCGAGGAACCGCACGAGCTCGGCCAGCAGGAAGCCATCGAACGCATCGACAGCTTCCTCGAGGCTCTGATGGAGCGGCAACCCCCGGGCGGCGTCACGATCAAGAACCCGACGAAGCGCTGGGACGGCAACACGATGCACTTCTCGTTCACCGCCGCGAAGGGCTTCTTCGGGACGACCATTCGCGGCCTGCTCCGCGTGGAGGACGACCGGGTGGTGATGGACTCCGAGCTGCCGGGGCTGGTGCGCAGCGTGGTTGGCGAGGACCGGATTCGCGAGGTGATCTCGCGCGAGCTGGGACGCCTGCTGGGCGAGCCTCGCGGATGAGCGCGAAGCGGGTGCCGGGGGCGCGCGCCGGGCGCCGCGCTCCGGCCAGGCCCCAGTGCCCCATCGACCGGTGGCGCGAGGTGGAGGGGTCGCCCTCGCCGCTTGGAGCCACCTTCCTCGCGGACGCCGACGCCTGGAACTTCGCGGTCTACTCCAAGCACGCGACCGCGGTCACGCTGCTGCTCTACGGCCCCCACGACCACGCGCGCCCCCTGTTGTCGGTGAGGTTCGACTACCTGCGCAACAAGTCGGGGCGCGTCTGGCACGGCCGCCTGCCGGCGGCGCAGGTGCGCGGCGCTACCCACTACGCGTACGTGGTCGAGGGCCCGTTCGACCCGGCCGGGGGCCAGCGATTCGACCGCGACAAGATCCTCCTCGACCCGTACGCGCGGGCGGTGTTCTTTCCGCCGACCTTCAGCCGCGATGCGGCCATGCGCCCGGGCCCGAACGCGGGGCGCGCGCCGCTCGGGGTGCTCGGGCCGCTCGCGCCGCCCAACGGGGACGGCGATGGCGGCTGCCGCCCGCGGCACGCCTGGGACACGGTCATCTACGAGATGCACGTGCGCGGCTTCACCCGCCGGGCCAACTCCGGGGTCGTCCCCGGCCGCCGCGGCACCTTCGCCGGCGTGATCGACAAGATCCCGTACCTGCTGGATCTCGGCGTCACCGCGGTGGAGCTGCTGCCGGTCTTCCAGCGCGATCCGCAGGAGGACAACTACTGGGGCTACATGCCGCTCAACTTCTTCGCGCCGCACTACCAGTACGCGGCGGCCGGCACGCCCGAAGGGGCCGTGGAGGAGATGGCGGCAATGGTGCGCGCGCTGCACGAGGCCGGAATCGAGGTCATCCTCGACGTCGTCTACAACCACACCGTCGAGGGGGACGAGCGAGGGCCGACCTACTCCTACCGGGGCCTCGACAACTCGACCTACTACCTGCTGCGGCAGGACGACCGCTCGCAGTACCGGAACGACACGGGCACCGGCAACGTGCTCCACACCGCGAACCTCGCCGTCAGGAAGATGGTGGTCGAGAGCATGCGGTTCTGGGCGCGCCAGATGCACGTGGACGGCTTCCGCTTCGACCTCGCGTCGATCTTCACGCGCCGCACCGACGGGTCGATCGACCTGCAGGACCCGCCGATGATCTCGGCGATCGACACCGACCCCGACTTCGCGAACATCCGGCTGATTGCCGAGGCATGGGACCTGCACAGCTACCAGCTGGGGCGACGCTTCCCCGGTGTCGAGTGGCTGCAGTGGAACGACACCTTCCGCGACGACGTGCGGGCCTTCGTGCGCGGCGACGAGGGGATGGTCGGCCGGCTCGCCACCCGCCTCTACGGCTCGAGCGACCAGTTCCCCGACGAGCGGCTCGACGCCTACCACGCGTTCCAGAGCGTCAACCTGGTCACGGCCCACGATGGCTTCTGCCTGTACGACCTGGTGTCGTACAACCGCAAGCACAACCTCGCCAACGGCGAGGAGAACCGCGACGGCACCGACTACAACCTGAGCTGGAACTGCGGCTGGGAGGGGGACATCGGGGCGCCGCCCGCGGTGCTCGCGCTGCGGAAGCAGCAGGTCCGCAACTTCTGCTGCCTGCTGTTCCTCGCCAACGGCACGCCGATGTTCTGCGCCGGCGACGAGTTCCTCCAGACACAGGGCGGCAACAACAACCCGTACAACCAGGACAACGAGACGACCTGGCTCGACTGGGACCTGCTGAAGAAGAACGCCGACATCTTCCGCTTCTTCCGGATGATGATCGCCTTCCGCAAGGCTCACCCCTCGATCGCGCGCAGCCGCTTCTGGCGCGACGACGTGCGGTGGTACGGCCCGGAAGGCGAGCCCGACTGGGGACCGCGGTCCGCGAAGCTCGCCTACTGCCTGCACGGAGCGTCGCAGGGCGACGAGGATCTGTACGTCATGATCAACGGCGGCACCGAGGACGCCTGGTTCGCCGTCCAGGAAGGGGCGCCGCGCCAGTGGCGGCGGGTGTTCGACACCTCCCGTCCCAGCCCCGACGACGCCGTCGACCCGGCGGAGGCGGAAACGCTCCGGTCGCTGCAGTATCTCGTTCGGGCCCGCTCGGTCGTCGTGCTGCTGGGGGAGGAACGGAAGTGAGAGGGAACTACATCTTCCCTTTCACGTTCTCCCTTTCATACCCTGTCGTCCGCCCCGTCAGGCGTCCCACTGCTTGGGCCACGTCGGTGGGGGAGGCCGGTTTGGAGAGGTACTCGTCGAAACCCGCCTCGAGCGCCCGCTCGCGGTCGGCCGAGCGCGCGTACGCGGTGAGTGCCAGCGCGGGCAGGCGGCTGGCGCTCTGCCGCTCGATCCGCCGCACCCACCCGATGAGCGAGTAGCCGTCCTCGCCCGGCATGCCGATGTCGGCCAGCAGCACCTCGGGCCACTCCTGGCGCATCGCGTCGATGGCGGCCGGCACCGAGGACGCTTCGCCCACCCGCGCGCCGAGACCTTCGAGCACGGCGCGTGTCAGGTGGCGGCTGTCCTCGTCGTCATCGACCACCAGCGCCCTGACGCCGTCGAGATTCACCGCTTCGTCGCGGGGCGCGGCGCGCGGGGCGGCGAGCGGGAGGGACGCGTGGACGGCCCGTGGCTCGGTCCGGCCGACCGGCAGCGTCACCGTGAAGGTCGCCCCGCGTCCCTCTCCCTCGCTCTCGCCGCGCACCGACCCGCCGTGCAGCTCGACCAGGTGGCGCACGATCGCGAGCCCAAGACCCAGCCCTCCGTACGGGCGCGTGGTGGAGCCGTCGGCCTGGCGGAAGCGCTCGAACAGCGAGTTGAGGAAGCGAGGCGGGATGCCGGCCCCCGTGTCCGACACCCGCACCTGCGTCGTGCCGGCGGCGGCGCTGACCTGCAGCGTGACCCGCCCGCCCGACGGCGTGAACTTCACCGCGTTCGAGAGCAGGTTCCAGACGACCTGCTGCAGGCGGTCGGGATCGGCGAGCATCGCCCGCGGGCTGGCCTCGCTGTCCACCGTGAGCACCAGGCCCTTGGCCTCGGCGGCCGGGCGCACGGCCTGGACGGCCGCATGGATCACCGTGTGCAGATCGGTGGGCGCGATGTTCAGGCGCAGCTTCCCGGTGATGATCCGGGAAACGTCGAGGATGTCGCCGATCAGGTGCGCCTGCGCCTCGGCGTTGCGGCGGATGGTCTGCAGGGCCCGGTCCACCTCCTCGCCGCGCAGCTGACGCGTCAGCAGCAACTGCGTCCAGCCGAGCACGGCGTTCAGCGGCGTCCTCAGCTCGTGGGAGAGCGTCGCGAGGAACTCGTCCTTCAGCCGGTTCGCTTGCTGCGAGTCGCGGTAGAGTCGCGCGTTGTCGATGGCGAGCGCCGCGCGCCGCGCGACCCCCTCGGCCAGCGGCACGTCGGCCGGCTGGTACCGCCGGCCCGAACCCGAGAAGACGAAGGCGATGAGGCCCATCACCTTCCCGCGCGCCTTGAGCGGGGCGACGATCAGCGACTCGGGCGAGAGCGCCTTCAGCAGATGGAACTGGCGGTCGGTCCGCGCCACCGAGCCGGCAAACCCGCGCGGCACCATCGCCAGCAGGAACGGCTCCCCGGTCCGGAGCACCGCCGCGGCCGCCTCGCCGAGGGCGCCCGCCTGTCCGGCCAGCTCGATGACGAGCTCCTCGCGCTCGGGATGCACGTGCGCGCCCGCCACCACCCCGACCTGGCCGTCATCTTCGACGACCTCGAGCAGGCACCAGTCCGCGTAGCGGGGAAGGGCCAGCCGGGCGAGCTGATGCAGGATGGCCTGGTGATCGAGGGTCGACCCCAGCACGGTGCTCGCCTGCAGCAGCAGCCGCTCACGCTCCTCGCCCCGCCGGCGCTCGCTCACCTCGTGGAACACGCCGACGGCTCCGCTGAGACGGCCGGTGGACTGGCGGAGCGGCGACGCGTTCAGGACGACGGTGATGCGCGACCCGTCGGGACGCTCCACCACGACGTCGGTGTCGCCCACCGGACGGCCGGTCCGGAGGACTTCGGCAACCGGGTTGCGCTCGTGGGGAAGCGGATGTCCCTCGGGGGTGTACAGGCGGAAGGCGCCGTCGAAGCGCGCATCGCCGCCAAGCGGCGGCTCGCGCCCCCACAGCTGGGCCGCGCACCGGTTGTAGCGGATCAGGCGACCCTCGGTCGCCTCGCAAACGAAAACACCTGTGGGTAGCGAATCGACAAGATCAGTGTCGGCGAAGGACCCGTTTTCTGGCACGCAGAAACCCTGGCCGGGCTTGGTGCAAGGTCCGGGCCAGTGCCAGGCCGGCACTGAACAGCCGGGCCGGCCCTCGCCAGGGGGGCGTTTTCGGGGCGTCCCAGCCCCCGGCAGGTGCCGGTGAGCCGCGTCGAGGTCGATGCCAGCCGCGCCAAGCCCGGGCGCCCGAAAACCCGCCCCGGGCGGGCAGAGCTACGACTGACTCCTGGCAGGGCCTCCGAGCAGGCTTGCGGCGTAGCCCACCGTCATGCAGATGGCGGTCCCTGCCAGCACGTACCAGGTCCAGGCCAGCGGCGTCCAGAGCCAGACCGCCACCATGCTCGCCAGCGACACGGCAATGCCGATCATCACGCCCGCCTCGGTGGCGCGCGTGGTGAGCACTCCGAGGAGGAAGGCGCCAAGCATCGGGCCGTACACCAGCGAGGCGATGGTGAGCCCGGCCACGAACACCGAGCCCCAGTCGCGTGCCGCCAGCGCGATCGCGATGAGGATCACGCCCCACCCCGCGGTCACCCAGCGCGACAGGCGGAGCAGCTCGGCGTCCTCGACCTTCCGCCGGAGCAGCGGCTTGTAGAAATCGAAGATGGTGGTCGAGGCGAGCGAGTTCAACGATCCGCTCATCGTGGACATCGCCGCCGCGAAGATCGCGGCGATCATCAGGCCGGAGATCCCCCTCGGCAGGTGCGCCACGATGAAGGCGGGGAAGATCTCGTCGTTGGTGGTCAGCCGCGGCGCGGGCACGTGCTGGTAGTACGCGTAGAGCATCACGCCGACCACGAGGAAGAGCAGGAACTGCACGAGGACGATCAAGCCGCTGGCGATCAGCGCCTTCTGGCCGTCGCGCTGGTTCCGGCAGGTGAGCAGGCGCTGCACCATCAGCTGGTCGGTGCCGTGCGAGGCCATCGTGAGGAACGTCCCGCCGATCAGTCCCGCCCAGAAGGTGAAGGGGAGAGAGAGGTCCCACGAGAAGGAGAACAGCTGGAACTTGTTCGCGTCGGCGGCGTGCGAGGCCACGGTCGCCCAGCCGCCGGGGACCAGATCCAGGAGCATGTAAGCCGCCAGCAGCGAGCCCGACACGTAGACGACGAGCTGGATCAGGTCGGTCCAGATCACGGCCGCCACGCCCCCCTCGAACGTGTAGATCAACGTCAGCACGCCGACCATCACCACCGACCAGAACCACAGGTCGGGGAAGTTCGGGAGGCTGCTGCCGATCACCGCGGCGGCCACCAGCGAGGCCGCGAACACGCGGACGCCGTCGGCGAAGGCGCGCGTCACGACGAAGAGGGTGGCGGCGAAGTGCTTCGCGCGGCTGCCGAAGCGGCGGCGCAGCAGCTCGTAGGCCGTCACCATCTCGCCCTGGAAGTAGGCCGGAATCAGCAGGAAGCTGATGATGACGCGGGCCACGATGTAGCCGAGCACGACCTGGAGGTAGGTGAGCGAGCCCCCCAGCTCGGGCCGCGCGTAGGTGCCGTAGGCGATGGCCGGCACGCCGATCAGGGTCAGCGAGCTGGTCTCGGTCGCCACGATCGAGAGGCTGATGATCAGCCAGTGGGTGTTGCGCGTCCCGAGGAAGTAGTCCTTGACGGAGCGCTGCGTCCGCCGGAACTGGGCGCCGAACACGGTGACGCCGACCAGGTAGAGGACGACGACGAGATAGTCAACGAGGGAGAAGCCCATCATGCATCCCCGAAATCGCGATCGGAACCCCATCCCCATGGGGCCGGCGGCCGACCGGGCAGTATAGCTCGGCACGAGCGTCTTTCGCCTACCTCAGCGAATGTGACACAGTAGTAGACGGGAGGAGTCAGGGGCATGACTCACCATTCGCCACAGATCCCGGCGGAGTTGGTGGAGTGTGAGGCGCGTCGGTCGGAGACGCTCCACGAGGTGCGCTGCGAAGACTGCCTGGGCTGCGACTTCGAGTGCAAGGTGATGCAGGCCGATCTCGAGCGGTGCGTCGCCGAGGTGCTCCGGGCGCACAAGCTGCCGGCGCGCGACGCCCAGATCACGGCGCGGGTGCTGGTGGCCGCCGACCTGCGCGGCATCGCCAGCCACGGCGTCGCCCGCCTCGGGCGGTACGTGAAGGGGCTGCAGGAGGGCTACATCGTGCCCGGCGTCGCCTTCGACGTGCGCGAGCCGGCGCCGGCCGTCGCCGCCATCGACGCGAAGAACGGCGTCGGCCAGGTGGTGTCGGAACTGGCGATGGACATGGCGGTGGCGCGCGCCAGGGCCCACGGCATCGGGGTGGTGACGGTCGCCAACAGCAACCACTACGGCATCGCCGGGTACTACGTCCAGAAGGCGATTGACGCGGGGATGATCGGCCTGTCGCTCACCAATGCGGCCCCCCTCGTGGTGCCGACCAACGGCGCCGACGCCGTCCTCGGCACCAACCCGATTGCCTTCGGGGCCCCGGGGAAGGACGGGTTCGACTTCCTGCTCGACATGGCGACCAGCGTCGTCCCGCGCGGCAAGCTCGAGGTGTACGACCGCAACCGCCGGCAGATGCCGGTGGGATGGGCGGTGGACGAGAAGGGGTACGACACGCGCAACCCGGGCCACGTGCTCGCGAACCTGCTGGCCCGGTCGGGGGGCGGCATCCTGCCGCTCGGCGGGCGGGGCGAGGACTTCAGCGGCCACAAGGGCTACGGCCTCGCGCTGATGGTGGACGTGCTGGCGGGCGTCCTCTCGGGATCGGCCTTCGGTGCCGACGTGGACAACGTCCGCGGCGCCCCGGGCTCGGGCCCGGGCTCGGCGCCGCGGGTGGGGCACTTCTTCCTCGCGCTCGACATCGCGCGCTTCATGCCGCTCGAGGAGTTCCGCGACCGGCTCGCCGCCCTCTTCGCGATGCTCAAGGACTCGCGCAAGGCGCTCGACAAGAGCGTGATCTACATCCACGGCGAGAAGGAGCAGGCGCGCACGCGCCTGCACGAGCAGTCGGGGATCCCGCTCTCGGAGAACGTGATGGCGTCGCTGAGGAAGATCGCGGCAGACTGCGGCGCCGCGCCGCCTATCACCGTCGCCGATCGGCTCCGCCGCAAGGTGACCGCGCCCGAGGAGGGGCTGTCATGAGTGCCGCCTGGGATGTCGCAATCATCGGCGGAGGCATCGTGGGAACGGCCACGGCCATGGCCCTCGCACGCGACGCGGGCGCCTCGGTCGTCGTGCTCGAGGCGGAGGACAGGCTGGCGGCGCACCAGACGGGCCACAACAGCGGGGTGATTCACTCGGGCCTCTACTACAAGCCGGGGTCGCTCAAGGCCCGGAACTGCGTCGAGGGGCGCGAGGCGATGTACCGCTTCTGCGAGGCGCACCAGATCCCGCACGAGCGGTGCGGCAAGCTGGTGGTCGCCACCAGGACCGAACACCTCGCCCCGCTCGACGAGCTCGAGCGCCGGGGGCGCGCCAACGGCCTCGAGGGACTCCGTCGCCTGGCGGGCGACGAACTGCGCGACTACGAGCCCGAGGTCGCCGGCATCGCCGGGCTGCACGTGCCGCAGACCGGCATCGTCGACTACACCGCGGTGACCGAGGCGTTCGCCCGCCTGGTGCGCGAGGCGGGGAGCGAGATCCGGACCTCGAGCCGGGTGCTCCGGGTCGAGCGGCGCCCGGGAGCGGTCGTGCTCGAGACGCCCGGGGGGGCCGTCGAGGCGAGGGCATTGATCAACTGCGCGGGGCTTCAGTCCGACCGGGTGGCGCGGATGTGCGGCGTGGATCCTGGGGTCCAGATCGTCCCGTTCCGCGGCGAGTACTACGAGCTGGTGCCCGGGCGCGAGCACCTGGTCCGGAACCTGATCTACCCGGTGCCAGACCCCCGGTTCCCGTTCCTCGGCGTCCACTTCACGCGAATGATCCACGGGGGCGTCGAGGCGGGGCC
>DAOPQX010000068.1:0-12799 GCA_035348395.1 Vicinamibacterales bacterium
GTGAAGCCGGTACAAGGGCGAGAACGGCACCATTTGCACGCCCCCGCGGCGCAGCGTCCGGATGTAGCGGCGTCCAAGCATCCCGAGGCTGCCCACCGGGTCGTAGAGAACACGAACCTCGACGCCCTGCCGCACCTTCTCGAGCAGCAGGCGGCCGACCTCCTCGGTGAAGCGGTCGGACGACCACTCGTAGTAGAGCAGGTGAATCGAGTGCGAGGCCTCGCGGATGTCGGAGAGCAGCCGAGGGTACTTCTCGCGCCCGTTCTGGAGCACCTCCAGCTGGTTCGAGAAGGTGAGCGGCGCCCGGGCCGCCGACCACAGCGTCGTCGCCACCTGCGCGTACTCCCCGTACGACTCGACGAGCGCGGCAAGCTTCGCCGGCTGCTCTGCCAGCAGCCGCGCCGACCGCGTGGCCAAGCCCGTTCCCTCGACGAGCTTGGTCAGCTCGGCCTCCCGGCTGAAGGCGTGGCGTCTGCGCCCGAAGAGGAAGTAGATCACGAGGCCGCCCGGCGGGAAGACGAGCAGCAGGAAGAGCCAGGCGACGGTGGACTGCGGCTTGCGGTTCTCGAGGATCAGGAAGACGGCCGAGCCCAGCGCGTACAGCCCGACCAGCACGGTCAGGACGGCCACCCAGGAGAGGCGAACGATGAACGAGAGGAGGTCCTCCACGCTTGGCCCGGCTCTGCGAACGCCACCAGCATAGCTCAGCCACAGGCCTGGTTCCTCGTCGGTCATGCTTGGATCGGCCACGCCCCCTGCGGTAGCCTCGCGTGCAGTGGTAGCGCGTGAGTTGAGCAAGGACGGAGGTGAACGTGCGATCGCGCTTGGTGGGCACTCTCGCCGTGCTGCTCGCTGGCACCGCGGCCGGTACGGGCGCAGCGCAAGAACGCGCGACGTGGGTTCGCGTGGCGACGCCCGGCTTCGAGGTGGTTGCCGAGGTCTCCCCCGAGCAGGCCATCGATATCGCGAGGCGCCTCGAGGCGTTCCGCTCGATGGTGGAAGAGGGCTTGCCCAACCCGGCTGGAGCGCTGCAGCCGGCGCTGGCCGTCGTGTTCGCCAGCGACGCCGCCTTTTCGTCGTTCACCCCGAGCCAGCCGGGCCAGGCGGCGAAGGTGGCGGCGTTCGTGGCCCTCGACGAGTCGTCTCCCTGCCTGTCGTTCCACCTCGAGCGAGGAGACGAGTCGCTGCGAACGGTGCTTCACGAGTATGCCCGCGTGCTGCTGCGGCAAACGCCCCTCTGGTTCATGGAGGGCGCGGCCGAGGTGTATGGCGAGGCCCGGATGGCCGGCGACGGCCGGGCCTTCCGCGTTGGCGACCCAGTCGCGCTGAACGTGCTCCTCCTGCGCGGAAACTTCCTGCCGCTCGCCGAGCTCCTGGGAGCCAGGCGCGCGCCCTCCGGTGCGGCCGGTCAGGCCTTCTACGCCCAGTCGTGGGCCCTCGCGCACTACCTGCTCCTCGGCAGCGAGACGCACGCCCGGCAGGTCGCCCCGTTCCTGGCGCGGGCTGCCGCGGGCACGCCGGTGGTGAAGGCCTTCGAGGAAAGCTTCGGCCCTCTCGCGGACGTGGAACGGGAGCTGCGGCGATACATCGAGCGTAAGGCGTGGGGGGAAAAGCAGTACGCGCTGCCCGACGCGCCGCAAGCGGCGCCCATGGCGCCTGCCGAAGTGGAGACCGCACTCGGCCGGCTGCTCTTCCACGCCGGCCGCGACGCCGATGCCGAGGCGCGCCTGGAGCGGGCGCTCGCGGCCGATGCGTCACTCCCCGGCGCACACCTTGCGCTCGGCCTGCTTCGCGTCAGGCAGGGACGCATCGCCGAGGCTCTCGGCCGTCTCGAGCGGGCGCGCGCGCTCGCCCCCGAGAGCCTGGCTCCAGCCTTTCACCTCGCCAAGGCCGCGTTGCGCGCCGGCGAGGCAGACGACGAGACGCTCGAGGCGGCGCGAGCCGGACTGGAAAGACTGCTGTCGCCCGCAGTGAGAGCCGCCGAGCCGTGGGCGGTGCTCGGAATGCTGTCGGGGCGCCTCGGCCGCCTCGACGAGGCCGAGCGCGCGCTGCGCACGGCGCTCGACCTCGCGCCGGGGCGCCTGCAGACCATCGCGGAGCTGGCCGACGTCCTGGCCGTGCGCGAGAAGTTCGACGAGGCGGAACGCCTGCTCGACTCGGCGCAAGAGGCGGCTGCCCGCACGGGGACCGACCTCGGCCCGTGGCGCGAACGCGTGGCGCGCGAGCGCGAGGTCGCCAGGATCCGCGGCGATCTGCAGAAGGCAGCCTCTCTGGGCAGAGCCGAAGCTGCGCCCCGCCCCCGCACAAGGGGAGGCCGGACCGGGCGATGGCTCATACCGCCCGGCTACCGGCAGACGGGCCCCGGCGAGCAGCGCACGCACGGCCTGCTGCGGCGCATCGACTGCGAGACCGGACACATCACCGTGCAGGTGGCGACCGCTGACGGAACGCGGCGCTTCACCGCGAAATCGCTCGCAGCCGTCCAAGCCGTCAGCTACCGGGAGGGGTTCGAGCCGCTGCTGGCCTGCGGACCGCGACGCGAGATGGAGCCGGTGTTCGTCACGTGGAAGCCAGCGGCAGGCGCAGGGGGCGGCGGGGGCGCACGCGCACTCGAGGGAACCCTGGTCGTGCTTGAATTCCTCGGAGAGGAATATCTGCCGCGATAGCGGTGATCAGGCGGCGGGCACGACCGTGCCGCCGGCCGCCCGGATCTCGTCGAGCGCGCGGCGGGAGTCGTCGGCGTCGATGCCGGCAATCCCGTCGGCAAGGACGATGACGCGGAACCCCGCCTTCCGGGCGTCGAGGGCCGTGGCGCGAACGCAGTAGTCGGTCGTCAGGCCTCCCAGATACAGGTCAGTGACGCCGCGGCGGCGCAGTTCCTCGACCACTGTCCGGCCCTCCGCCGTCCTCGCCTCGAACGCGGAGTACCCGTCGTCGTTCCGGTCCTGTCCCTTCGAGACGACGATCGCGTCCGCAGGAAGCCGAAGGTCGGGATGGAAGGCCGCCCCCTCGGTGCCGGCCACACAGTGCGGCGGCCACGGACCGCCGCGCGCCTTGAAGTGCTTCGTGTCAGGCGGGTGCCAGTCGCGCGAGGCGAAGACCGGCAGGCCGGCGGCTGCGAAGTGCTCGATCGCCTCGTTGAGCACCGGGATGACCCGGTCGCCGTCGGGGACGGCCAGGGACCCGCCCGGGCAGAAGTCGTTCTGGACGTCCACCACCAGCAGCGCGGAGCGGGGGTCGATCTCGTACTTCTTCATCGTTCCCTCGAAGAACCGTTGCGACGAACGTGCCGTACGCGAAGCGCCCGGCGCCCGTTCAGCCTTACTTCTTCCGGGGCTCGAGCGCCGAGCGCAGCTTGTCGGCAATCGAGCCGAAGCCCTTCGAGGCGCCTGGGCCTGCGCGTTCGCTCCACTCGCGTACCTCGTCCGCCTCGCGGGCCGCGGTGACCGCCCTCGCGCTCAGCCGGATGCGCCGGCCGGCCTCGTCGGCCTCGAGCACGACCACCTCGACGTCCGACCCGACGGGGAACGTCTTCGCGACGTCGGACTCGTTCGCCACGCCGGTCTCGCTGTTCGGGATGAGGCCCGTCCGGCCCGGCGCCAGGAACACGAACACTCCGAACTTCTCGTGCCGCTCGACCTTGCCGGTGAGGCGCGCCCCGGGCACGATGCCCGGCTTGCCGCCGGTCATGCCGAGAGCCTGCTCCCAGCCCTCGCGAAGCAGCGCGACGCCGATCCGCTTCTTGTCGAGATCGATGTTCAGGATCTCGAAGGCGCCGGTGAGCCCGACGGCCACCTGGCTCGACCACCCGCCGGCTTTCCCCGTAGGCGCGAACGTCGACGCGTGGGCCAGCGCCTCGACGCCGGGCTCCAGCTCGACGAACGCGCCGAACTCGGCAAGCCGGGTGACCCGGCCGGCGCGCACCTGCCCAACCTCGTACATCTCGCGCACGCGGTCCCACGGGTCGGGGGCGAGCTGCTTGAGCCCGAGGGAGATGCGCTGCTTGTCATCGTCCACGCGCAGCACCTTGACGGTGATGTCGTCGCCCGCCTTTACCACCTCGGCGGGATTCGCGACGCGCGACCACGCCATCTCGGACACGTGCAGCAGCCCCTGCACGCCCCCTCCGAGATCGACGAACGCACCGAAGTCGCGGACCGAGGTCACGCGGCCAGTGAGAACCGCCCCCGGCACGACCGACTCCCTGACGCGCGCCGCGTCGGCCTGCTGCTCGACCTCCAGCAGGGCGCGCCTGGAGATGACGACGTTACGCCCGCCTTCCTTGAACTCGATGACGCGGAACTGGTAGACGCGGCCCTCGTGTCCCGAGGTGTCGGCCCCGCGGAGATCGATCTGCGAGATCGGGCAGAAGGCGCGCTGGCGGCCGATGCGCACCTCGAAGCCGCCCTTCACGGCGCGCTCGACCCTTCCTTCGACCGGCAGGCCCGTCTGGTAGGCGTCCTCGAGCTGGGCGGCGGTCGCGGCGGCGCCGGCAAGCTTCCGCGAAAGCTTCAGGCCGCCGGCGGTGGACACCACCATGGCCTGGATGCGGTCGCCCTGCGCAACCTCGAGCTCGCCTTCGTCGTTCTTCAGCTCGCCGATGTCGATGGCCGCCTCGCCCTTGCCACCGACGTCCACGAAGGCCACCTCGGGCCCAATCGCCACGACGAGGCCCTCGACCAGGTCGCCCTTCTCGAGGCGCTTCGCCTGGAGAGAGGCCTCGAACATCGCAGCAAAATCTTCCTCGGGATCACTCACGGAACTCACCTCGTCCAGGGGTTCGGGATTGCTTTGCAGGAGGGGTACGGGCAGACCGCCTGCGGCACCGAACATTCTACCGCGGGGGCCGGCCGGGCCGGCGCCAGGCGGTTCCGCTCCCAGTTCACTGGTATAGGGTTGGCGCTTCCCCACCCCAGGGTCAGCTCGCCCTGGGCCCGGCTGCCGCCTCGGCAAGCTGCCGTACCGCGCCGAGGTGGTAGGCGAGGTGGACGATGCTGCCCAGCGCTTCGGTGGCGGCCGGGTCGCGCCAGGCCCGGGGCTGCTTGACGGCTTCGAGCCACGCGTGCGCTTCCTCGGCCAGCGCCCGCCGCAAGTGCAGCCACTCGTCCTCGCTGACCCGCTGGCGCAGCCAGCTGGCAGCCCAGTTCGCGTCGGGCCACGGATCGTCGCCGCGCGCCCAGCCATTCAGCAGGTTCAAGCCGTAGCGCAGGTGCTCAACGTGTGCGGCAATCGACGACCGGCCGTTCGGACGCAAGCTGGCCGCCTCGGCCCCGAGCGCTTCGAGCGACCCGAGCAGCCCGCGGTCACCGCGGTTGAGGAAGTACGCGTTGGCCGACGGCCCGTGGAGCGCCTCGGCGAGCAGCGTGGCGGCGGCGGGAACGGGCGAGTGTCCGGGTTGCTCGATCGCCACGCGGTGACGCGGCTCGTAGAGCATGGCTTCGACGCCTGGGAGGTCGAGTATGACGGTGATGCCGTAGCTCTCTTCCTCGGGCTCCCCGCGTACGGCCACACCCCTCGCCCGCAGATCCGCAATCGTCTGGTGGATGTCGTCGCACATGAACGCCAGCTGGTGTCGCACACCGGATTCGAAGGTAGGTCCCTCGGCCGGGTGGACGCCCAGTTCGGCGGGGGGGAGGCGGAAGATGAGCCACCCGCCGCCGGCGTCCACGAAGGTGAAGCCGAACACGTCGCGGAGCATGGCTCGCAAGGCCTCGGGCTCCGGCGTGTAGAGCAAGCCGTGCACGCCGATGATCGCCATCTCGAGCTCCTCGGTGAATCCCACTTTCCATGGTAGCGCGCGGCGGTCGCGCGGGCCTCACGCGCATGGGTCGAGTCGGCGGGCCGGGCCTCGAGGGCAGCGCGTAGGGGCGACCCTTGTGGTCGCCCCGAGATGAGGCGTGGTCCGGACGTGCCATACTCCTCCCGTGGACGAAGAGACGAGGGGCGAGGCGGGGGCCCTGGACCACGAAGCGGGGATGCGGCTGGCTCTTCAGCAGGCGCGCCTGGGCCTCCAGGCCGGCGAGGTCCCTGTTGGTGCCGTGGTCGTGCTCGGCGGGGAGGTGGCCGGCGCGGGCTTCAATCAGCCCATCGGCGGCCATGATCCGACCGCCCACGCCGAGGTGGTCGCGATCCGCGCAGCGGCAGCCGCGACCGGCAACTACCGGCTGACCGGGGCAACCCTCTACGTCACCGTCGAGCCGTGCCTCATGTGCGTGGGTGCGATGGTCCATGCCCGGATCGGCACGGTCGTCTTCGGCGCGGCCGAGCCGAAAAGCGGGGCCATCCTCTCCACGGTGTGCGCGCCGGAGCTCCCCGGCCTGAACCACCGCCTCCACATCGTCGGCGGCGTGCTCGAGGAGGAGTGCCGCGAGCTGATCCAAGCGTTCTTCCGCGAGCGCCGGCAGGGGGCGGAGGCCAGGCCCGTCAATTGCCTCACCTCCCCGGGCACGGTAGAATGAGGTGCTACCCTGCGCGGAGAGGTACCGAAGTGGTCGTAACGGGGGCGCCTCGAAAGCGTCTTGTCGCGTAAGCGGCACGTGGGTTCGAATCCCACCCTCTCCGCCATCCTTCGCAGAACGCTCGATTCTCTCGGCTCCGGTTTTCTCTTCAACCAACTTAACGGGGCGTACTGGGTTTCTCCCGGGATTTGCAGGCAAGGCCGCTCCGACTGCCGCCTGTCCGCGCTTCAGCCGGCTGCACCTCGGTCGTACGCCTTCGCAACCGAGTGCGGGCCGGGCTGGCGAGCCTTGAGCAGCCTCTATGCTGGGGCTTGAACCTAAGATTAGTAGCGTCCGGACTCGATGGTCCCGATGCTCATCTGCTTCTCCTCGTCCCTCCCGAGGACAGGTACGCGTATGGCGCCCGCTCGACGTGGACGGCGGCCGCAAAGACATGCTCGAGGCCGACGAGGTCACCCTGTTGGGCGGCGGCAATGAACGCTTCGAAGAGACGCCTTTGCTCGTTGGAGCTGGTCTGGCGCCTCCTTCCCTGGACCAAGTGCTGCCGGGCGCGAGTGACCACTTGGCGCGCATTGGCCTCCCGGAGGCGAAGGATGGTCGCGATGTCGCGGAATGCGTAGTCGAACGCCTCGCGAAGAACGAACGCGGCTCGTTCGTTTGGCGTCAGCCGTTCCAGCAGTATCCGGACACCGAGCGTAAGCACCTCGCCGCGTTCCGCCTGCAGCCGGGGGTCGGCGCTCTTGTCGACTGGTGCACGCAGCCAGGGCCCGGCGCAGGTTTCCCGGCGCGAGCGTGCAGAGCGCATGACGTTGATCGCCAGTCGCTTCGCCGTGGTCACGAGGAAGGCTGTGGCGTCACGAACCCGGCCGCGACGGGCAGTCTGCCAACGTAGCCAGACGTCTTGAACGATATCCTCCGCCTCGACGGCGCTGCCCAGCATCCCGTAGGCGATCCCGAAGAGACGAGGACGCAGGCTCAGGAAGACGGAAAGGCCGTCCTCGGCGCATGTCACCATACGCCCGTGCCGGCCGTTCCCCGCATGCGCACTGCTCACGCGGGGCGGTTCAGATGGAACACCACGGCCAGCGGTCATCCCGATCTCCTCTTGCTGCAATCCGGCCGGTGCGCGTCAAAGAACAATCAGCGCGCGCAAGATCGACGCCATCCAAGAAAGGCGTGGCTTTCGAGAGAACGGGCGATGGGCTTCGTGGAGGACTGAACTCGTGTGCTGGCCAGGACGGACCAACACCGGACACAACTGACGGAACCCCGAGTGCCCGGTGCCCGGTGCGGAGGTGCTTGCCTGAAGGGCGACGCCGATACAGAAGTGAAAGCCTGGTGTCTTTGTAGTAACGGGCCGCGAGGCGGCACAGCGAGTCCGCCGCGCCGCGCGCAGCGCAAGCGCGAGCGGCGCCGGCAGGCGCCGGGCCGCCCGAGCAGTCTGAAGAAACGCGTGATTCGCGGTGCGGCGGCTTTCGTCCTGACGCCGAGCTCCGCGAGGGCCACTTCAGGCGACCGCCTGCTTGACCCCCTGACAGAATGCAAGCAAGTCGCGGTTGACGAGGTCGGCATGCGTGGCGGTCAGGCCGTGGGGCAGGCCCGGGTAGTAGATCTCCCTGGCTCCCTTGATCAGCCTTGCCGACTTCTTCGCTGAATCCTTGACCGGAACGACCTGGTCGTCCTCACCGTGCATGACCAGGGTCGGGATGTCGAACTTCTTCAGGTCCTCGGTGAAGTCGGTTTCAGAGAAGGCCTTGATGCTGTCGTACGCGTTCTTGAGGCCGGCCTGCATGCTCCACAGCCAGAACTGACCCAGCGTGCCCTGGGACACCTGCGCCCCAGGTCTGTTGGCGCCATAGAACAGGGGGGCGAAGTCCCTGTATGTCTGCGAGCGGTCCTTGACCAGGCCGCTCCGCAGGCCGTCGAAGACTTCCATTGGAAGTCCTTCCGGGTTCGCCGCGGTCTTCAGCATCAGCGGCGGGACGGCGGCTATGAGGACCGCCTTTGCGAGACGCTTCGTCCCGTACCGTCCGATGTAGCGCGCGACTTCTCCGCCGCCAGTCGAATGGCCCACCATCGTGATGCCCTCGAGATCGAGGGTTTCGATCACGGCTGCCAGATCGTCGGCATACCCGTCCATGTCGTTACCCGACCAAGGCTGGCTGGATCGGCCATGTCCACGACGATCGTGTGCGACGACACGGAAGCCGTGCTCGGCGAGAAACAACATCTGGCCATCCCACATGTCCGAATTCAGCGGCCATCCGTGCGAGAAGGTGACAACGGGCCCCTTGCCCCAGTCCTTGTAGTAGATCGTCGTGCCGTCCTTCACCGTGATCGCGCTCATGTGCCGTCTCCTGAACCCTGAATGATTTGCCTGCGAAGCGGGATTGCCTGCAGGCGGCGCGGCCGGCAACAGTCGTCTCACAGGGATGCCGAGAACACCCCAAGACCTGCCTCTGCTCTCACCTCTTCATGGCAACGGCCACGGAGGTTCGTCGCGTCCTCCTGAGCTCGACTTGCTCGAGGGCGGTCCCTGCGTATTCGTGAAGACCGGGGACCAGGACGGGATGTGACAGCCGCAGCGAACACCTTGAACCGCTCGGTGCAACTGTCGGGGCGGCCGAGTGTCACAGCAAGCCGCTTAGGGCGGTCTGTACTGACGGGTGCGCGCAATGATCCCCGCGAGGTTGTTGCCGACTCGCGCGCGAGATACTTCGGGGCAGAACTCGGCGAGCGCTCACTGATCCCTGCCGGCAGGGCGCAACTCGGCGAGATCCGCTTTCAGGAGTGGCTGAATCAGCCCGTCGCCCACCGCTAGCCTGCGCGGTGCCGCCGCGGGGCGTCGACAAGGGGGCCTGTCCAGGGCGGGTTCAAGGAGGTGGTCGCGTTCGTCCGCCAATTCCTCAGGCGCGGATGGAATGCCGGATGCGCTCGATCTGGCGCAGGTGCAGCAGGTCGTGTCCCGCGTACAGCCTTATGACCAGGGCCAGCGTTTCCTCGCCGCGTTCGGTGTGCAGACCAGGGCGCCGGAGGTCGTCCTCGGACGCCCGCTCGAGGAGCCCCACGTTCGAACGGCGCAGGACGGCAAACCGCTCCAGCGCCTCGGCGGGATTGCCTTCCGAATAGTGCAGCCGTCCTGCCCAGAGATCCTGGTCGTAGCCGGTGATCACGGGCCGGTCGTGCGCAAGAATCAGCCGGATTCGCCACCCGAAGACAAGGTCCGAGTCAGCCAGGTGCTGCAGCGCCTCGTTGATCGACCACTTGCCCCCGGGTTCAGGCACTCGCAGCTCCCGGGTGTCGAGTGGCGCGACGGCGTCGCGCAGAGCCTGCGGCGTGGCGCGAAGCACGCCGATTGGATCTCGCCCCTCGACCAGCCCGAGTACAGCCTTCACGTACCCCGCGATCTCTTCTGGTGAACTCGACGCGGAGTTGGTGAACACGGACATGGCGGCCCTCCTCCCGCTGTCTTTGCCGGTACTCCCAATAGTAGCCGCACCTTGCACGCTTTCCGCGCCGGAAGAGGGATACTGCTTTCGTCAAGCACGCCAAGACGGCGGAAGGCACAACATGGGAACAAGTGGGCGTCGGGGTGCGGGGACGGCATCTGTCGCCGCCGCCCTTGGACTGGGTTTGCTGGCGACCTTGATCGCCTCGCGCTCGGCTCCGCTGTCTCTCGCGGCGCCTCTAGCGGAGAGGCCCGCGGCCGGTTCGGAACAGGCAGTGGCCGGCGCTCGAGGTGTCGCCCGACCAGGTCTCCAGGCGGCCGGCGACGAGAAGGCGATACATCGCGGAAGGGAAGTCCTTCGTGCCGTGGTCAGCGACGGGCGTGCACCCGGCATCGCGGCGGCTGTCGCCGTCGGCGGCCAGATCGTCTGGTCCGAGGGATTCGGTTACTCCGATCTCGAGGACAAGGTGCCCGCCTCGGCAACGACGCTCTTCGGGATTGGCAGCATATCCAAGACCCTGACGATGGCCGGAGCGCTGTCACTCGTGGATGACGGCTTGCTCGACCTCGACGCTCCGCTGGAAGCCTACCTGCCCGACTTCCCTCACAAGGGAAAGGGCATCACCCTCCGCCGCCTCGCGGCACACCAGAGCGGCCTGACCGACGAGTTCGCCACTTCCCACCGCCAGACATCACGGCACTTCCGGACCCTGGAGGAGGCTTACCGGGAGGTGATTGCACGGGAGGTGGTCTCCTACGAACCCGGTACGAAGGTGCTCTACGGGACGGGCCTATACACCATCATCGGCCGGGCGACGGAGGTTGTGGCGAAGCAGTCGTTTGCCGACTTGATGAGGGAGCGTGTCTTCCAGCGGGCGGGCCTGACGACGGTCGTTCCCAACGACAGGACGAAGAAGATCCCCGCGCGGACCGGGTTCTATGTCGAGAGGGCCGGCGGCGGCTTCGAGAAGGCGCCCTTCTACGATCCCAGCCACAAGCTGCCCGGGGCGGGGTTCCTCGCGACTGCCGCCGACATTGCCCGTTTCGGCGCGGCGCTGCTCCGGCCGGGCATGTTGAGCGAGCGGGCGCGGGCCGAGATATTCCGGGCGGTTCCGCTGGCGGACGGCACCCCGACCGAGTGGGCGCTCGGTTTCAGGGTGGACCAGTTCGACGGGCGGCGGCTGGTGCACCAGGCCGGCGGCGGCATCGGGATCTCCGCATGGCTCTTCATTCACCCGGAGGACGACCTGGTAATCGCGGTGCTGTCGAACGTGTCCACGGCGCCCGTCGGCGGGCGGACGCACGCCGAGATCGCACGCGCCTTCCTGCGGCAGGAGTGACCACCAGCCGTGAATCGGTGTGGCCGAGAGCCCCGCGTCGCGGGCTCAGCGTGTGCACTGGCCTGTCTCGACGTAGCTCTGCCTCGTGCGATCAAGACCCCGAGCGAGGTCGGATGTGGTTGTGATGGAAGACGTTGTCGGGGTCGTATGCCGTCTTCACCTCTACCAGCTGGCCGTACGTCGAGTCGCCGTACGCTTCGCGGACGCGGCCCGGGTCTTCGTCGTCGTTGAGGAAGTTGACGTAGACGCCTTGCCGGAAGCGGCCGAGGGCGGCGAAGAATCCCCTCGACCACGCCGTGTCCCGTTCACCGAAGTCCTCGCCCGGCCGCCACACGGCATCGAGGGTGATCGCGTGCGACGCCTGGCGGTTCCCAAACGCTGTCGCACTCTCGGCCACTCGGCTCACCGCCCCTTCCAGGTGGAACATCGCCACGTACGACCGCGGCGACGAGCTGGAGAACGCGTGGTCGACGATCACGTCGATCAGGTCGTCGCGAAGCTCGGGCAGGTGGGTGGACTTCCAGTAGTAGTTCCAGCCGTGGACGACGGTCGAGTCGATCGAACCCTGGAGGTCTACGTACTGCGTGGGCCGAACCCCGTCAAGGAGCGGAGTGCGGAATGCGCGAAGCGGGCGAAGCACCTGGTCACCGTCGCGAATCGGTCCCAGGTCGCAGGTCCCGACGATCACCACCGGGCGCCAGTGCAGATCTTCCGGGATACCCGGCAGGGGCGGCGCGGGGCCGAATCGCACGATGGTCGCGAGCTCGTCCGGAGCATGGCAGACGAAGTCGCGGTAGAAGCGAAGGACCTCGACCGCCTCGGACGCGTCCCAGACGATTGGCCCGGCCAGGACCGTGGGTCCGACGGAGTGCAGGCGAAATTCGAACGAGGTGACCACGCCGAAGTTGCCGCCGCCGCCTCGCAACGCCCAGAACAGATCTGGGTGCTCGTCCTCGGATGCCCGCAGCCGCTCGCCATTGGCCGTCACGACGTCCACGGCCAGAAGGTTGTCGATCGTGAGGCCGTGCGTGCGCATCAGCCAGCCGAGGCCGCCGCCGAGCGTGAGGCCGGCCACTCCGGTGTGGCTCACGATGCCGCCAGTGGTGGCCACGCCGCTCTTCCGCCTGGAGCTGAACGAGGGCGGCGATGGCGACATCTTCTGCACATCGGTTGCATACAACCGCTGGAAGAAGGCGCTTCCGAGCGAAAAGGTGCTTGACACCTTTCCGGTATAGGAGCCGGTTTTCGCGATCGGCGCGACCAACGATACCCCGTAAAGCGACGACGTCGGCGTTTGAGCAACCTTCAATCGCGACCCGCACCTTTCAGAGATCGAGATCGAGATCGAAGCGCAGGCGGGCGCAGGCGCGGCCGAAACACGTCGAAAAGGACGATGGTATAAGGGGGCATGGACATGCTCCCGCCTTCAGCACGCGGTTTCGTCCCCTCGTCTTTCGAGATGTTGTCGTTGGAGCTGGCACGCCTCTCCGACAACGAGTTGCTCGCCGAGGTCGCACACGTGGCGGGCGACGAGCGGACCGCGACGGCGCGCC
>DAOPQX010000069.1:0-12673 GCA_035348395.1 Vicinamibacterales bacterium
CACCCCTGTCCGGGGAAACCCCATGGCCTCCAGCTCCTGCCGGTTGAATTCGGAATCGCCGAGCGCCAGGTCGCACCGCCGCGCGTAGGCCGCCAGCTCGCGCCGGCCGCGGAAGCACTGGCGCACGAGCAGCGGGTGGATGTCGAGGAAGTACTCGGGCGGCGTGATGTTGTGGTAGACGAGCACCATCCGGTCGGGCAGGGCGAAGGCGATCCGCGAGGCGCGCGACCCGATCGAGAAGTGGTGCACGAGGATCGTGTCGGGCGAGCTGACGTCGCCGAGCTCGCGGTAGTCGCGCGTGAGCGCCTCGAGGCGCGGATCGGCCGTCTCGACGAAGATGTCCGAGGCGTGCCCGGCGCCCCGCAGCGCGTCGCGGATGCCGAGCACCTCGTTCCCAATCGCGTCGCCGTACCCGAGCGTCGCCAGCACCTGGTGGACCTGCATCTCCCCCTTCTTTGTCACAGCCGTTCGGGTTCCGCCTCGCGCCGGGAGATCACCGGGCCGGCGGGCACCTGCTCGAGGACCGACGCCGCCGGCGGGAGCACCGCCCTTCGTCCTGCCCGCCAGCCCGGGCGGCGGGGCGGCCACTCACCGGATGCCACGGCCGGTTCGCGCCGCAGCCGCTCGATCATGTGGAGGTACTTTCCCTCGATCACCGGCCAGGCGTAGTTCTGCTCGAAGTAGCGGCGGCCGTTCTCGCCGAGCGCCTCGGCGAGCGGCCGCCGGCGCGCGAGCCACGACAGCGCCTCGGCGAACTCCTCGTAACCGCGATAGTACAAGCCGGCATTGCTGCGGATGCACTGCCCCTTCAGCACGTCGCAGCGCGCGTTCGCCAGCACGGGGCGCCCGACCGCCCACGCCTCGAGCGCCACTATCGAGAGGCTCTCGTAGTAGGACGGCATCACGAGCAGGTCGGCGGCGGCCAGGGCGTCGAACTTGTCCTCGTCGCTGACGAACCCGAGGTGCCGGACGTGCGGCGTGTCGGGGATCGGCAGCAGCGAGTGGCCGCAGAGCACCAGCTGCAGCGGGTCGGGCTCGGCGCGCGCGTAGCGCCGGTGGAAGTCGAAGAGCTCCTTGCAGCCCTTGTTCTCGTCGATCCGGCCGACGTACAGGGCGAAGCGCCGGGTGATGCCGTGCTTCCGCCGGAAGCGCTCCGCGTCGGTCCGCTCGGGGATCTCGGAGCCCACGCCCACCACTACCCCAGGCACCGACGTGTTCCCCGACACGCCCTCGATCAGCGCCCGCTCCTCGTGGGAGTTGTACATGAGGGCCCGCACGCCGCGGAACAGCGGGCCGAAGAGCGACACGCCGGCGGCGGGGTCACGCTCGGCGGTCGGCACCAGCAGCGCGCGGTCGGGCACCGCCGCGGCCCCGTAGTACGCGTGGTAGTAGCGGTAGCTGAAGAAGACGACGAAGTCCCAGCCGGTCCGCCCGCGGGCGAGGTGCTTCACGAGGCCCGGAGCGGCCGGGCCCTCCTCCTCGAGCCACGCGTGCTCGTCGGCGTCCGAGTGCGTCTGGTTGAAGACCCGTTCGGACCGCCGGCCGAAGCGGTCCGGATCGCGCGGGCGGCGGACCGGGAACCGCAGCACCCGGATGCCGTTCACCCGGTCCTCCCCGGCCGGCAGCTCGTTGCGCCAGGTGACGTAGTCGCGGGCGCAGGTGGTGAGCACCTCCACCTCGGCGTGCCGGGCCAGGCGCTCGGCGATGTACCGCGCGTGCAGCTCGGCCCCGCCGTTGATGTCGGCCCCGTACCGCTGAGCGACGACAGCCAGCTTCACGGCTCGTCGACGCCGTCCTCGGAGCCGGGCCGCGAGGGGGGCCACCCCTCCTCGCCGCGCGGATCCGCGGGCTGGCCGCCCGGCCCGTGCTCGCCGATCGGCTCCTCGGTCGCCTCGCCCGCCGCGTCCTCGGCGGCCAGGGCCTGCGGGTTCCCTCCGGCCGGAGCGCCCGGGGCAAGCGTCGGCCGGCGGCTTCTCCGCCGCCGGCGTTTTCGGCGCAGCTCCGACGGCCCCTGCCCGTTGGCGCGGCCCGGCGTGTCGGCGGCGGAGGCCGCCTCGGCCTCCGGTTCCTCGCCCGGCCGGTACATCACGACGCCCTCGAGGGCGCGGGCGCGGCGCTCGCTGAAGTCGAGGCGGCTCGAGAGCGACTCGACGCGCATCTTCAGGTTCTTCACCTCGATGCCGAGGCGCGTCGTCTCGAGGACGAGGTTGTGGAGCACCTCGTAGGCGAGGTTGGTGTACTGCTCGTGGTGGGCGTTGATGCTGGCCTGCATGTGCAGCGCCTGCACCAGCCGGTTCGGGTTGATGAACAGCTGCAGCAGCGGCCTGAGCATCCGGCGGATGAAGGCCAGCCAGGGCCGTTTCGACTCGAAGAGCGTCGTGTCCTCGAACGAGTAGTTCGGCAGGGGCGAGATGCCCCCCTCGCGAAACTGCTGCAGCAGCTCCGACCGGACCTTGCGCGGGTCGAGGAAGCGCTCGAGCTTGACGCTGGCCAGCTCGCGGATCTGCTCCTCGGTGTAGTCCACGCCGCGCTTCTCGCGGATGCGGGCGCGGATCCGGCCCATGATCTCCTCGACGTCGACCGAGTCGGAGCGGACAGTGAAATCAGGCATGGCTTGAGGGTGCGCCTCAGAGCCCCCACGGGCGGTACACGATCACCACGACCGACACGGCCCACAGCGCCACGCACACGAGCAGCGGCTTGTCGGTGAGCAGCATCGTCGAGGGGCTCCCGCCGCCCTCCTTCTGGTGCACGAGGTAGAGGTAGCGGAAGATCCCGTAGAGCGGGAAGGGCGTGGTGAGGCCGAGGTACGGCGTTTCGAACCTGTGGGCGGTCTCGGGGCTCAAGGTGTAGAAGATGTACGCGATCAGCGTGGACGCGGTGACCACGCCGATCATCTGGTCCAGCAGGTACGGCGAGTACTCGCCAAGGATCCGGCGGTGACCGGGGGCGCCGCCGGCCAGGAGCACGATCTCGTGGCGGCGCTTGCTGAGCGCCAGGAAGAGCGCGAGCAGCACCGTGCAGACGAGCAGCCACTGGCTGATCGGCACCTCGATCACCACCGCGCCGGCGACCGCGCGCAGCACGAAGCCGATCGCGATGGTGAGGACGTCGATGATCACCATGTGCTTCAGGCGCGCGGAGTACGCGCCGAGCAGCGCCACGTACGCCAGTGACACCAGGCCGAAGGCGGGGCCCAGCGCGAACGCCCCCGCGAAGGCGACCGCGCCGAGCAGCGCCGCCGCCGCGAGCGCCGTCCCGGGCGCCAGCTCACCCGAGGCGATCGGCCGGCGCGACTTCAGCGGGTGGTTGCGGTCGGCTTCCCGGTCGGCGACGTCGTTCAACAGGTACACGACGCCCGAGAGCAGGCAGAAGATGGCGAATGCGGCGACCGCCAGGCCGACGGCGCGCGGATCGAGCAGCTGCCGGCCGAAGAGAAGCCCGGCGAAGACGACCAGGTTCTTCGTCCACTGCTCGGGGCGCAGCGAAACCAGCAGGCTGGCCAGCGCGGATCGGGCCGGGGCGCGGTCCGCCACGGACGCGTCCCGGCTCACGGTTTCCGGCACCGGTTGGCGCGTCATGACGCGCGGTTCCGGGACGTCTCAAACACCGGCCGGGCCGAAGCTCTTCACCGCCTCGGCTTCCGACTCGTAGGTCTCGAATACCGTCAGCAGCTTGGTGATCGACAGCAGGTCCTGGATCCGCTTGGTCAGGTTCAGCAGCTTCAGGGCGCCCCCCTGGCGGCTCACGGTCGTGTAGGTCCGCACGATCTCGCCCAGGCCGGCGCTGTCGATGTAGGGGACCTCGGCGAGGTTGAGGACGAGCTTGCGGTGCCCCTGCTGGATCAGGCTGTTCACCTTGTCGCGAAGGAGTTCGTCGCCTTCGCCGAGCGTCATCTTGCCGACGACATCGATGATCATCACGTCGCCGACCTGTCTCTGGTGGATCTGCATTCCGTCTCCTCCAGCCTCACGGGCCCAGCGCCCCTCCGTTACCTTCGCTCAACCGGTAGTATGAGGCATGTCATCTTAGCGTAGCGCTGAAAAATGCGTCAACAGACCGGCGCGCGCGATCCCGGGAACGGTCTCTCCGCCCCCGTACACGAAAAGGGGGGCCCCGCTTGCGCGGGCCCCCCTTCGAGTCGCCCTCTCGTGGAGTCCCTATACCCCGACGCCGCCAGCACCCGCGAACTTCCTCTGCTGGAAGCATTCGCGGCAGTACACCGGACGACCCTGCGTCGGCTTGAACGGGACCGTCGTGACCTTCCCGCACTCCGAGCAGGTCGTCTGCGTCTCGACGCGCTCACGGGCCGGGACCGTACCGGCCGGCCTGCTGGCCCGCTTCGCCTTGCAGGCCTTGCACCGCTTGGGCTCGTTCTTGAAGTTCTTGTCGGCGAAGAACAGCTGTTCCCCCGCGGTCCAGATGAACTCCGTCCCGCAATCCACGCAGTGCAGGACCTTGTCTTGGAACTCCATCGGTGGTTCCCCCCGAATCTCGCTACTCCATCTCACGCCGGAGCTTCTTGCGACTCCGCTTGCGCGCGAGGGCCTGCTTGGCCCGCCGCTTGTCCCCCGGCTTCAAATAGAAGGAGTGCTTCTTGATATCCTTGATGATATCTTCCTGCTGAACCTTCCGCTTGAAGCGGCGAAGGGCGCTCTCGACCGACTCGCCTTCCTGCAGCTTGACTTCAGCCACGCCCGTGACACCCCCTTTACTGGCCCGGCTGGCTCCTGGGGCTTCCCTCTGAAATGCCCGTAATGTGCTAGGCTATCACGAACAGCGGGCAGTTTTCGGCCGAAATTTTACGACCATGCGGATCCTCGTCGTCGGCGGCGGCGCACGCGAACACGCCCTCGCCTGGAAACTCGCCCGCGACCCGGGCGTCACCGTGCACTGCTCGCCGGGGAACGCCGGCATCGCGCGGGTGGCCGAGTTGGCGCCCGCGGGCGCCGGCACCCCCGCCGACTTCCTCGCGCTCGCCGAGGCCATCGACGCCGACCTGACCATCGTCGGCCCCGAGGCGCCGCTCACCGAGGGGATTGCCGATCTCTTCGAGGCTCGCGGCCGGCTGCTGCTCGGGCCGCGCCGCCAGGCCGCCCGCCTCGAATCGAGCAAGGCGTTCGCGAAGACCTTCATGGCCCGGCACGGCGTCCCGACCGCCGCCAGCCAGGTGTGCGACACGGCCGAGTCGGCACGCGCCGTCCTCCGGTCGGGCCGCTTCGGCTGGCCGGTCGTGCTCAAAGCCGACGGCCTCGCCGCCGGCAAGGGCGTGATCGTCGCCGACGACCCCCTCGCCGCCGACCTCGCCCTGCAGGCCTTGATGGTGGACCGGCGCTTCGGTGCGGCCGGCGACCGGATCGTGATCGAGGAGTGCATGCGCGGGGCCGAGGTCTCGGTCTTCGCCCTGACCGACGGCCGGCACGCCCTGATCCTGCCGACGGCGCAGGATCACAAGCGGGCGTACGACGGCGACCTCGGGCCGAACACTGGGGGCATGGGAGCCTTCGCGCCAAGCCCGCTGGTGGACGACGAGCGGCTCGAGCAGATCCGTGACACCATCGTCATGCCGGTCGTCGAGGGCATGCGGGAGGAAGGGCAGGAATTCCGGGGCTTCCTCTACGCCGGCCTGATGCTGACGGCCGACGGGCCGAAGGTGGTGGAGTTCAACGTCCGCCTGGGCGACCCCGAGGCCCAGGTGGTGGTGCCGATGATCGACGCCGAGCTGGCGCCGCTGCTCGCCGCCGCCGCCGCCGGGCGGCTCGGCCAGGACACCTGCCGCGTGCGCGACTGGCCGCGCGTGGGAGTGGTGCTGGCCTCGGGCGGCTACCCCGACGCCTTCGAGAAGGGCAAGGTCATCTCCGGCCTCGAGAGCGCCGAGACGGTTCCCGGGGTGCTCGTGTTCCATGCCGGCACCACCCGGCGCGACGGGCAGGTCGTCACCTCCGGCGGCCGCGTGCTGACGGTGGTCGGCGAGGGGCACGACTTCCCCCAGGCCATCTCGCGCGCCTACGAGGGAGCCTCGCGCATCGCGTTCGAGGGGATGCGGATGCGGCGGGACATCGGGAGGAAGGCGACCCTTGGATAGGGCAGGTGCCATGGAACAGGC
This sequence comes from Vicinamibacterales bacterium, assembly GCA_035348395.1. Lineage (GTDB taxonomy): Bacteria > Acidobacteriota > Vicinamibacteria > Vicinamibacterales > Fen-181 > JARKSS01. The sequence continues at coordinate 6,107 of DAOPQX010000069.1, forward strand.
CGACCGGATCTCCGTTCTCGTCCTGATGGGTTCCGATTCCGACGCGCCAATCATGCAGGGGTGCGTCGACCTTCTGCGGGAGCTGGGCGTCGATTGCGAGATGACCGTCGCCTCGGCCCACCGGTCGCCGGCCCGCGTGCAGCGGCTGCTGGCCGACGCGCCGGGCCGCGGTGTGCAAGTGTTCGTCGTCGGCGCGGGGGCGGCCGCCCATCTTGCGGGCATGGTGGCAGCCCACACCGCACGACCGGTAATCGGGGTGCCGATCGATTCCTCGGCGCTCAAGGGGCTCGACGCGTTGCTTTCCACCGTGCAGATGCCGCCTGGCGTTCCCGTAGCCACCGTGTCGATTGGCAAGCCGGGAGCGACCAACGCGGCGGTTCTCGCCGCACAGATCCTGGCGCTGGGCGACCCGGCACTCGCCGAGCGGCTCGACCGGTACAAGGCAAGGCTCGCCGAGAAGGTCGAGCAGGCCGCCGCCAGGCTCGCGAAGTAGCACCGGCCTCCGTGCCGGCAATTGGAACTTGAACTTCTGTGTCGTCACCTTCGGCTGCCGCGCCAACCAGGCCGACTCGTTCCGCCTGGAAGAGGAGATGTGCGCCCTCGGTCACGTTCCGGTTGCGCGCGAGTCGGCCGACCTCGTGGTGGTGAATACGTGCGCAGTCACCGCCGCGGCCGAGCGCTCGGCGCGCCAGCTCCTGGCGCGCATTGCCCGTGAGCAGCCGGCCGCGCGCATCGCGGTGACCGGCTGCTACGCCACCAGGCAGCCCGATCGGCTCGAGCGGCTTCCCCGTGTCGTTGCGCTCGTGCCCAACCCCCGGAAGGCAGGGCTGGCATCGGCGATCGGCCCCGCCGCACCGGCTGAGGCCGGGCCGGCCGTGCTCGTCCCCGGGGCCGGTGGAAGAACCATCTACCCGCTGCAGGTCCAGGCCGGCTGCGACGAGCGCTGCAGTTACTGCGTGGTGCCGTTTACGCGCGGCCCGAGCACGAGCCGGCCCCTCGAGGCGGTTGTGGCCGACGCGCGAAGGCTTGCCGCGGCCGGCTACCAGGAGGCGATCCTCACCGGCGTGCACCTGGGGGCCTGGGGGCGCGACCTCGCGCCGCGCCGCTCGCTCGGTGAACTGCTCGCGGCTCTCGACGTGCTTCCTGGCGACCTGCGCTTCCGCCTCAGCTCGCTCGAGCCAATGGACTGCACGCCAGAGGTCATTCGCCAGGTGGCGCGGCGCGGGAGCCGGCTCGCGCCGCACCTTCACCTTCCGCTCCAGCACGCCAGCGACGCGGTACTGAAAGCGATGCGGCGTCCTTACACGTTCGACGACTTCCGGCGCCTGCTCGAGGTGGTCCGCACGGCCCTCCCCGACGCGGCGATCGGGACCGACGTGATAGCAGGCTTCCCGGGCGAGAGCGAGGCGGACGTGAAGCGGCTCGAGCAGGCGCTCGATGAGCTTCCACTCTCTTACGCTCACGTCTTCGCCTACTCCGACCGCCCCGGCACCGAGGCCTCCCGCCGCCGTCCGAAGGTGTCTCCGCGCGAGATCCGCGAGCGGGCGGCCCGGCTGCGCGAGCGCGCGGACGGGCTGCGGCGCCGGTTCGAGGCCCGGCAGGCGGGAACCGAGCGGCCGGCGCTGACCCTTGGCGATGGCACGGTCGCGCTGACCGACAACTACCTCAAGGTGCGGATTCCTCCTGGGCTCCCGCGCAACGTGAGAGTTCGCGTGCGCGTAGTAGGTCATACGCCGCTGGGCGGGGAGGTCGTCACGTGAACACGCTCGCGCTGCTCGGCACCGTCTTCGGCCTGGCGTTCTCGGCGGGCCTGAACCTCTACGCAACCGTCCTGGTGACAGGGCTGGCGGTGCGCCTCGACTGGGTCAGCCTCCCACAGAACCTGTCGAGCCTCGAGGCGCTCGGCCACCCCGTCGTGCTCGGGGCGGCCGCCCTGCTTTACGCGGTGGAGTTCCTCGCCGACAAGATTCCTGCAGTCGATCACCTCTGGGATGCGGCGCACAGCGTGATCCGCCCGGCCGGAGCGGCCTGGATCGCCTGGCGCGCGGCGGGAGGCAGCGGCCTCTCCGAGCCGGCCGAGATCGCGCTCCTGCTGGCCGCCGGCGGCATCGCCCTGACGACGCACGCCACCAAGGCGACTACCCGCGTCGCGGTGGGGGCGACGGGCGGCCACGCGTTGGGCCTCGGGGTCGGCCTCAGCCTCCTCGAGGACGTCGTGGCCTTCATCGTCTCGCCGCTCGCGATCCTGATCCCAATCCTCATCCTGCTGTTGGTCGTGGTCACGCTTGCCTTCGCGGGCTGGGTCGTCTGGCGCCTCGCGCGGCGGCGGCGCCTGCGGCGCCAGGCGGCCTGAGCCGATCGCCAGGCGGGCGAGGCGTTCCCAATCGTCTAATCGGGCAGCAGGGCGTAGCGGCGCGCCAGCGCGCTGAACGCGTCGACCTGCTCGCGCTGCCAGCGGTCGTCCCGGCCGAGTTCACGCGCCAGGATGGCCGCCACCTCCGGCGCCATGCGCGCCGCGGCCGCCGCGTTCAGGAAGAGCGCCCGGCAGCGGCGCGCCAGCACGTCCTCCACCGTTCTCGCCATCTCGATCCGGGCCGCCCACACGGCCTCGGCCCTCGTGTAGGGCAACGCCGGGTCGAGCCGTTCGCCCAGCGCCGGGTCAATCCGCGACAGGTCGAGGATCGCGAGCGCCTCGGCGCCGTACACGCTCAGCGGTCCGAAGCGCTCGGCGTGCGGGTGGAAGCCGTGGATGTTCAGCGTCTTGGTCACCGACGGCCGCTCGGGCAGCCGCGCCAGCTCGACGGCCTGGTTGACCGTGTCCTCTGCCATGTGCCGGTAGGTCGTCCACTTGCCCCCGGTCGTGGTCAGCAGTCCCGACGGGTCGATGTGAATGGTGTGGTCGCGCGAGAGGGCGGCGGTGATGCGGCTGTCGCCGCTCCGCACCAGCGGCCGGATGCCGACGAACGCGCTCAGGATGTCGGCCCGCGTCGGGGCCTTGTGGAGGTACTGCGCCGCGGTCTCGAGGATGAAGGAGACCTCCGACTCGAACGGCGCCGGCTCCAGGAGTGGTTCGGGGATCGGGGTGTCGGTCGTGCCGACCACGGTGTGGCCGTGCCACGGGATCGCGAACATCACCCGTCCGTCGCGGGTGTGGGGCACCATGATCGCACTCTCGCCCGGCAGGAACGACCGATCGAAGACGAGGTGGAGTCCCTGGCTCGGCGCAATCAGAGGTGGCGCGCCAGGATCCGAGAGCCGGCGCACGGCGTCGGCGAATGGGCCTGCCGCGTTGATCACCACCTTGGCCGACGCCGCGAACTCGCCGCCGCTCTCGAGGTCGCGGGCCACCACGCCGTCCACCGTGCCGTCGGCGGCCTTGGTGAACCCGGTGACCCGGACGTAGTTGACCAGCGTGGCTCCCTGGTTCGCCGCGGTGCGGACCAGGTTGACGAGCAGGCGCGAGTCGTCGAACTGCCCGTCGTAGTACACCACGCCGCCGCGCAGCCCTTCGGTCTTGATCGTCGGGAGGCGGGCGAGCGTTTCCTCGGGCGAAAGGATTTCCGAGTCGCCGAAGCCGTACCGGCCCGCGAGCAGGTTGTAGAGCTTGAGCCCCACGCCGTAGAACGGCGCTTCCCACCAGTCGTAGTTCGGAACGACGAATGGCAGGTTCGAGACCAGGTGCGGGGCGTTCTGCCGCAGGATGCCCCTCTCCTTCAACGCCTCCATCACGAGCGAGATGTTTCCCTGCTCGAGGTACCGGACCCCGCCGTGCACGAGCTTCGTGCTGCGGCTCGACGTCCCCTTGCCGAAGTCGCTCTGCTCGAGCAGCAGCACGTCGAACCCGCGGGCGGCCGCATCGACTGCAATCCCGGCCCCGGTCGCCCCGCCGCCGATGACGACGAAGTCCCAGGAGCGCTGCTGATCGATCCGGCCGATCATTTCTTCGCGGTTCACGCGCCACCTCCGGCCGGGATCCAGCCCTTCGCCCTGGCAACCGCCTCGCGCCAGCGGACACGCAGATGCTCGGCGTCGCTGCGCGCCATCGCGGGCTCGAAGCGCCGGTCCGCCTTCCAGTGCCGCGCGAGTTCTTCGATCGAGCCCCAGAAGCCCACGGCAAGGCCCGCCAGGTACGCCGCGCCGAGCGCGGTGGTCTCGGTGACCGCCGGCCGCACGACCGGCACGCCAAGCAGGTCGGCCTGGAACTGCATGAGCGCGTCGTTGGTCGAGGCGCCCCCGTCGACGCGCAACTCGCGCATCGGGATCCCCGAGTCGCCGTGCACGGCCTCGAGCAGGTCGTTCACCTGGTAGGCGATGCTCTCGAGCGCAGCCCGGGCGATGTGGCCGCTCGTGGTGCCGCGCGTCAGGCCGATGAGCAGCCCTCGCGCGTAGGGGTCCCAGTGCGGGGCGCCGAGCCCGGCGAACGCGGGGACGAGGTAGACGCCCCCGTTGTCGGGCACCGTGGCTGCGAGAGGCTCTACCTCGGGCGAGCGGTCGAAGAAGCGAAGGCCGTCGCGCAGCCACTGCACCACCGCCCCACCGATGAAGACGCTGCCCTCGAGCGCGTACTCAGTGCGGCCGCCGACCTGCCAGCCCACGGTGGTGACGAGCCGGTTGGCCGACGGGACCGGCTGGGTGCCCGTGTTCTGCAGCAGGAAACAGCCCGTCCCGTAGGTGTTCTTCGTGAGCCCCGGCGACACGCACATCTGCCCGAACAGCGCCGCCTGCTGGTCACCCGCCATCCCCGCGATCGGCCAGTCGCCGCCGCCGAGCGCAGGGGACGTCCGCCCGTAGACCTCGCTCGACGAGCGGACCTCGGGGAGCAGGCTGGCCGGGACCCCGAGCAGCCGCAGCAGGTCCTCGTCCCACGACAGCGTGTGGATGTTGAACAGCATGGTGCGCGAGGCGTTGCTGACGTCGGTGACGTGCGCCTTCCCGCCCGTCAGCTTCCAGACCAGCCAGGAGTCGACGGTGCCGAACGCCAGGCGCCCCGCCTCGGCCCGTTCCCGGGCCCCCGGCACGTGCTCGAGGATCCAGGCCAGCTTGCTGCCCGAGAAATACGCGTCGATGACCAGGCCGGTCCGCGACCGCACCAGCTCCTCGTGCCCCTCGGCCTTCAGGCGATCGCAGAACTCGGCCGTCCGGCGGTCCTGCCAGACAATCGCGTTGCAGACGGGTGCCCCGGTCTCGCGGTCCCAGACCACGGTGGTCTCGCGCTGGTTGGTGATGCCGATGGCCGCGATGTCGGAGGGCGACGCCTGGCCCCTCGTGACCGCCTCGGCCGCCACCGCGAACTGTGTGGCCCAGATCTCCTGCGGGTCGTGTTCGACCCACCCGGGCCTCGGGAAGATTTGCCGGAACTCCTTCTGGGCCACCGCCGCGATCGCGCCCTCGCGATCGAACAGGATGGCCCGCGAGCTGGTTGTGCCCTGGTCGAGCGACAGGATGTAGCGCATCCCGGGAGTATACTTCGCCATCCGACCGCGCTCGGGCTGGCAGCGCCGGGCGGCCCCCCGCATCGACATCGAGGAGCCTATGCCCACCGACGACACCTCCCGCGAAGCCCTCGCCGAGTTCCTCGGCACCTGCGTGCTCATCCTGTTCGGCGCCGGCGTCGTGGCGCAGAACGTGCTGAGCCGCGGCGCGGCCGGCAGCTACCTGGCCATCAACCTCACCTGGGGCCTCGGCGTCACCATGGGGTGCTACGTCGCCGGCGGCGTCTCGGGTGCCCACTTGAACCCCGCCGTCACGGTGGCGCTCGCGGTCAGGCGCGGGTTCCCCTGGCGCAAGGTGCCGATCTACACGGCGGCCCAGATTGCGGGCGCCTTCCTTGCCGCCGCGATCGTCTACCTGACCTACCGGGAGGCGTTCGCGGCCTTCGACGGCGGCACCCGGCAGGTGCTCGGGGAGCTGGGCACCGGCGGGATCTTCGCCACCTACCCCCGCCCGTTCCTGAGCACCTTTCCCGGTGGATTCATCGACCAGGTCGTCGGTACGGCCATCCTGATGGCCGGCATCTTCGCGATCTCCGACGCGCGCAACGTTCCCCCGCCGGCCGGGCTCGCGCCGCTGCTGGTCGGGCTGCTGGTGGTGGCCATCGGGGCCGCGTTCGGCTTCAACTCGGGTTACGCGATCAACCCGGCACGCGACATCGGCCCGCGGTTGTTCACTGCCGTTGGGGGATGGGGCATCGAGGTCTTCCGCGCGGGGAACTACTGGTGGTGGGTGCCCATCGTCGGCCCGTGCGTGGGCGCCGTGCTCGGCGCGTGGGCTTACGACGTGCTGGTGGGGAAGCGCATCCCGCCAATCGCCAGTGCGGAAGTTCCGCCGGGGCGCCTTCCGGAGTAGCCGCCGACGGTCATCGCGGGGCGCCGTCTCCCATCGCGATCGCGAGGCGCTGGCCGGCCGAACGCGCCTGGCCCTCGACGATCAGCTGGCCGCAGGCCGCCCTGATGTCACGGCCCCGGCTCTTCCTGACCGAGACGGTGAGGCGGTGGTCGGCGAGGATCTGCGCGAAGTGGTCGACGGCCTGGTCTGCTGGCCGGCGGTAGGGGATGCCGGCCGCCTCGT
>DAOPQX010000070.1:0-12630 GCA_035348395.1 Vicinamibacterales bacterium
TCCTCAAAGCGGCTCCGGCGGCGGACTCCGCTCCCGCTGACGCCGCGGCCCGCCACCCGGCGCCAGGTCTGCCCCGCGCCGGTTTCCTTCAGCCACAGCTCGGCCTTCTCCGCCATGAATTGGCCGATCTCGACGTCGTGCGGGTGGCGGCTCCCGGAGATGCGTGCCACCGGGATGCCCCAGTGATCCTTCACGACGGGATCGACCTCGACCCGCGACTCGAACACCGGCATCTCCTGGATGGGTCCCTGCACGCCCACGCTTCGCCGGTAGTACTTCCGCTGGAACTCCTTGTGCCCGCGCCCCCACCTCGCCGACCCTGGCGGGCGCACGTTGGTGAAGAGGTACGGCAGGCGGATGAACTCGTTGGCCAGCATCGCGCCGCCGCGAATCCCGGGGTTCCCGTGGTTGAAGTCGCAGATGCCGATCGTTGCGCCCGCGCCGACATCGTCGTAGGTCTCCTGCTCGAAGAGGCCGTACGCGCCGCTGTAGGCGTGCCCCTGCAGGTTGCGCCCGACCCAGTCGTACCGGTTGCCCAGGCCGGCCGGGAACAGGCGTGACTTCGAGTTCAGGAGCAGGCGGGCCGACTCGGTGGCCGACGCCGATATGACGACGAGGTCGGCCTCCTGCCGCTGGAGACGGTCGCGCGGGTCGAAGTACGCGACGCCGGTTGCCCGCCCGCGGGCGTCGGTCAGCACTTCCTTCGCCACGCAGCCGGTGAAGACGCGGCAGTTGCCGGTGCGGATGGCCGCCGGGATGACGGTGTTCTGCGTGCCGCACTTCGCCTGCACCTCGCAGGCAAACCCGACGCACGACCGGCAGTGAATGCAGGCCGCGCGGCCGTCGCGCGGCACCGAGTTGCGCAGCATCGGCAGCGGGAAGGGGTGGAAGCCAAGCCGCCTGGCCGAGGCCTCGAGCAGGCGCCCTTCGGTGTTGTAGGCGAACGGCGGCATCGGGTAGGGCTTGCGGCGCGGCGCCTGGAACGGGTTCGCGTCCGCGTCGCCCGCCACGCCGATCTCCTGCTCGGCCTTCTCGTAGAAGGGCTCGAGGTCGTGGTAGGTGATGGGCCAGTCCTCGAGCGTGCTCCCCTCCGGGCACCCGTAGATCGAGCGCATCCGGAAGTCCTGTTCCATGAAGCGCCAGGCCATCGCGCCGTAGCTGAGCGTGCCGCCGCCCACGCACCCCGCGTTGTTGCCGTAGGCGCCCTCGCTCGGCAGCACGGTCTGGAACCGGTCGCCGAGCCGGACGACCCGGCGGTGCCGCTCGTCGTCGGGCCCGAACGCGTTCCCGAGAACCGTGGTGCGCTGGGAGATCAGCTCGTCGTGGTCGTGGTCGTCGAAGGTCTGCCAGCGCCCGCGCTCGAGCAGCACCACCGAGAGCCCGGCGGTCGCCAGCTCCTTGGCCACGACGCCGCCCGCCGCCCCCGCCCCGACGACCACCGCGTTCACTCGTCCTTGTGGCATAGGTTCACGCCCTGCATGTCCACTGTCCACGTTCACCACAGAGGCACAGAGGCACAGAGATTACCCCTTCACCACCACGCGCCCGAGGACCTGCGGCGTGTCGAGGCCCAGCATCTTCCAGCTGGCGAAGTTGCGGTTGCCGCCGTGCCGCGGGCTTCCGTAGTACCCCTGCAGGCAGTGGTCGGCGACCAGCCTGAAGAACTCGCGCGCCTCGCCGGGCGCCCAGATGCCCTCGGGCACCCGGTCCGCCTCCAGCGCCTGGAGGAGCGCCGTCTGGCGGTCGAACGCCAGCTCGGCGAACGGTGCGCCCGCCGTGCGCCGGCTCGTCTCGTCGATCTTCACGAGCCCCGATCGGTAAGCCTGGCGGTGCCGCCGGTACGGGCCGCGCAGCTGGCGGTCGATGAACTCGGCCACCCCTGCGTCCTTCCCGCCCGGCACGTCGTCGGGGGGGATCACCTGGTCGGCCAGCGCCTCGACGAGCCGGCGCTCTTCAGGGGTGAAGGCCGGCGCCGGCTGGAAGCGCGCGCACGCCGACCAGAAGGCGCTGGCCGCCGCGGAGAGCGCCGAGACGAGAATGAACTGCCGGCGGGATAGCGGATCCTGCATGTCGAACGGTCCTCCCAACGCGCGGCTGCCAGCCCGTGTTTCTACATCCGATTCCGAGGGGTCGGGAGTAATTAGAAGTGGTGCCGACTTCTAATTACTCCCGACCCCTACGACGCGGCCCAGGGGTGTGCTACCAGTGCGCCTCGTACCACGCGATCGAGCGCTCGATGCTGTCGATCACGTGCACTGTCTCGCGCAGCCCGTGGCCCTCGCGCGGGTAGCGTACCATCACCGTCTCGACCCCGGCGTCCTTCAGCGCGATGTAGAACTGCTCGGCCTCGGCAATCGGGACGTCGCTGTCGTTCTCGCCGTGCAGCAACAGCACCGGCGTCTTCACGTTCGCCACGTGCCGCAGGGGCGACCGCTCCCACAGGACGTCCATCAGCAGGCGCGGCTTCGCCCCGGCGTCGGACTGCCACTGCTCGTGGGGGTAGCCGCCGAACTCCACCGCCAGGTAGTCGTGGTAGTACGCGAGGTAGTTCTGCGTCACCAGGTTCGAGATGCCGGCCGTCGGAATCGCCGCCTTGAAGCGGGGCGTGCGCGTGATCAGCCAGTTCGTCAGCTGCCCCCCGTAGCTGACCCCCTCGATGCCCAGCCGCTGCGGGTCGAGCCAGGAGTACTTCGCCAGCGCCGCGTCCACGCCCGCCAGCACGTCGTTCGCCTCGCCGCCGTTCTGGTCCTTGAAGATGGCATCGGCAAACGCCTGCCCGTACCCGGTGGATCCGCGGTAGTTCACCATCAGCACCGCGAAGCCGTGAGCGGCGTAGATCTGCGCCTTCGCGTTGAAGACCGGCCCCTGCTGGGCGTGCGGCCCCCCCTTGATCATCGCGATCAGCGGGTGCCGCCCCCCGGGGTCCACGCGCACGGGCCGCGTCAGGAACGCCTCGATCGGGGTGAGGTCGCCGCTGCCGTATTGAATGCTCTCCACCAGCGCGAGGGTGCGGCCTGCCAGCAGCGGGCGGTTGAGCGACGTCAGCTGGCGCGGCGTCCAGTCCTGCTGCCGCCGGAACAGCTCGGCCGGGCCCGACCGGGTCGCCATCGAGAAGGCCACCGTTCTCCCCCGCCCCACTGAGAACGACGACACGGCGCCAGCGTCGGTGGGGTCGGGGGCAACCGGCGACGGCGCGCCGCCGGACACCGGGAGCCGGTAGAGCCGCACGCTTCCCCGCTCCTCCACGGTGAAGTACAAGGCGTCGCCTTCGGGCGACCACGCGGGGCGCTCCTGCCTGTTGTCGATCGCGGCGCCCGCCTCGCGGCGGTTCCGCCCCTCCGCGTCCATCACCCACACGTGGGTGTCCTCCATCGTCGTCTCCGAGGAGGTGAGCGGGCGCGTGGTGCCGAGGAAGGCGATCGTGCGGCCGTCGGGCGACCAGGCGGGCTGGTACTCCGCGCTCCGCGTGTCGGTGAGGCGCCTCACCGTGCGGTCGGCGACATCGACCGCGAAGAGGTCGTTGTTGAAGACGCGGTCGGGGTCGGGCTCGCGGTTCGAGACGAAGAGGATCTCGTCGCCGCGAGGGGACCAGGCGATCGAGTGCTCGTAATACGGGCCGTCGGTGAGCTGGCGGACCCGCTGCCCCGGGTGCGCGGCCAGGTCGGCGACGAAGACGTGCAGCCGGCGGTTGTCGTTGAAACGGGTCATCCCCTCCGAGGCCGTGGGCTTGTAGAGGTAGCGCGTGATGACCATGGGGTCGCCGCTCGCCTCGTCGGTCTCGGGCCCCGGCGTGGAAGAGACGAACGCGATGCGCGTCCCGTCGGGCGACCACGAGATGCGCTCGCCTTCCCCGGGCAGCGGATGGTTGGTGCCACTGGTCGCGACGAGCAGGCGTGCGTCCGAGCCGTCGGGTTGCGAGACCATGAGTCCGGCGCCCTCGCCGGCATCGTCTCCGCGGTCGAGCCAGGCCACCAGCGAGCCGTCGGGCGACCAGCGGCCGTTGGACGACTCGTTTCCGAGCGGCGTCGAACGGCCGGTATCGAGATCCGTGATCCAGGCGCGCGACCGCGGCCGCCCGGGGCTGTCGGCGCTGGTGACGCTGTAGGCGATGCGGCGGCCGTCGGGCGAGAGCCTGACGTCGCCCACCGACCGCAGCCGGTAGAGGTCGCTCGTGGCAAGGTCGCGCATCGCTGCCTGCGCGCGGACGGGGACCGGGTCGCCGGCGGCGGGCCCGCGTGCGGAAGGGCTCGCCGAGGGAAGCTGTGCGAGGTGCAGCAAGGCGAGGCCTGACCCGAGGATCAGCACTGCGCGCATCGGGGACTCCTTGGCGGTAAGCGAACGGGGGTAGCATACCGATTCCCGCGCCGATTCCAATCGCGATTCGTCGATCTGTCACGGTGGGGCCGTACCGCGAGCGTGACGTTTTTCACCTTTTTGGTGCGGCCCCGGGAAGTGATGTTTTTCACGCTTTCGGTACGGCCCCAGGGGTGTGATTGGATTAGGATCCCCGCATGAACATCCGCCGCTTCCCGACGTCCACCGAGCTGGCCGACGCCGCCGCCGCCCAGGCGACCGAGGCCCTCACCCGCGCCATCGCCGCCCGCGGCCGCGCGCGCATCGTCGCGGCCACCGGCTCGGCGCAGTTCGAGTTCCTGTCCGTCCTCACGCGCACGCCCGGCATCGACTGGGGGCGCGTCGAAATGTTCCACCTCGACGAGTACGTCGGCCTCTCCGCCGATCACCCCGCCAGCTTCCGGCGCTTCCTGCTCGAGCGGCTGATCCGGCCGGCCGGCATCGGCACCTACCACCTGCTCGACGGCGACACCGGCGACCCCGAGGCGGTGTGCGAGCGCGTCGGGCGCGAGCTGCAGGCGGCGCCTGTGGACGTCACCTTCATGGGCATCGGCGAGAACGGCCACATCGCCTTCAACGACCCGCCCGCCGACTTCGAAACCGAGCGGCCGTACATCGTCGTCGAGCTGGACGAGGTGTGCCGCCGCCAGCAGGTGGGCGAGGGGTGGTTCGCGTCGCTCGCCGAGGTGCCCACGCGCGCGCTGTCGATGTCGGTGAAGCAGCTCCTCCGCTCGGACGAGCTCATCTGCATCGTCCCGCAGTCGCGCAAGGCCAAGGCGGTGCAGGCGGCACTCGAGGGCCCGATCACGCCAATGGTCCCCGCGTCGATCCTGCGCACGCACCCGAACGTGACGCTCTACCTCGACGCGGAGTCGTCTTCGCTGCTCCGTGAAGCCCGGTCGTAAATTCGTCGCTCACGCGAGCTGGGGCGGACAGTCGGCCAAACGGTGACTGTCCGCACCCACGCACTTGTGCAGCCCGGTTCCCAGCCCGGGTCCCCGGGTCGCCACAACCCGCTCCGCCTCCCACACCGTGGGGGCGTTCGAACGATTTCGTCCCAGAAAACGTTGCACGGACTCTCCACGGGTTCTCCCAACGACCTGGCACACGACTGGCTTCCAGCTTCCACAGCGTGCCCGGCCGGGAAGCAGCCGCGCCCAGGATTCCTGGCGCCCGGCGCTTCCAGCCCCCAGGCCGGGCGCGTGAACTCATCCATGGCCTTCCAGGATCATTACTCCCTCCTCGCGGCGCGGTACGCCCGGGCCCGCCCCGGTTACCCGGACGCGCTCTTCGACTACCTGGCTTCGGTCGCCCCCGGCCATGGCCTGGCCTGGGACTGCGGAACGGGCAACGGCCAGGCGGCGCGCGGGCTCGCCCGCCGCTTCGCCTGCGTCCACGCCACCGACGCAAGCGCAGAGCAGCTGCGTCACGCCGAGCCCCACCCGCGCGTTTCGTATCACCGCGAGCCCGCGGAGCGCGTCTCGCTCAGGGACGAGAGCGTGGACCTGGTGACCTCGGCGGTCGCCGCGCACTGGTTCGACCTCGACCGTTTCTACCCCGAGGTCAGGCGGGTTCTGAAGCCCGGCGGCGCCGTCGCCCTCTGGACCTACCATCTGCCGCGCGTGTCTCCGGCTGTGGATCGGCTGGTGGCCTACTACTACTCCACGCTGCTCGCCGGCCATTGGCCCGATCGGATCAGCTACGTGGACCAGCGGTACGCCACGCTCCCCTTTCCGTTCGACGAGCTCGAACCGCCGGCCCTCACCATGACGACCTCGTGGACCGCGGCCCAGCTGGCCGCCTTCCTCGCGAGCTGGTCGGCGGTGCCTCGCTATCAGAAGGCCCACGGCCGCCACCCGGTGGACGAGATCTGGGACGACCTCGTGACCGCGTGGGAAGGCGACGACGCCACCCGCACCATCACCTGGGACTTGCACTTGAGGGTGGGCTTAAGCAGGTGACTTCGTCGACTGTGGCTTGGCGCTAGCCAAGCCACCGGGGGTTCTGTGCCGTGGAGTCGTGCTCCGCGGTCGTCTTGTACGGCTCGAAGGCGCGGCCGAGGGCGGGCTGGCGCGTGCGCTCCCGCAGGGCGTTCATCTCGTCGGCGGTATAGGGGCTGAAGGCTCGCGCGACGCGCACGGCCTGGTCCAGCACCTTCATGGAGTCGCAACCTGTGATGACGGTGCTGGTCGGCAGCGAGAGGGCGTAGCGCAGGCACTCCTCGGCCGACACGGTATCGCTCTCGAGCAGCTTCCCGGCGCCGAGCGGCTTCATGCCGAGCACGCCGATGCCGCGTGCCTCCAGCACCGGCAACACCATCTTTTCGAAGCTCTCGACGTGCGCGTCCATGGGATTGAGCGGCAGCTGCACCGCGTCGAACGTGAAGCCGTGGGCGTCGGCGACCGACAGCATGTGGAGAAGGATCTCGGGGCTCTTGTGGCCGGTGAAGCCGATGAAGCGCAGCTTCCCGGCCTCGCGCGCCGCCACCACCGCCTCGAGGGCCCCGCCGGGCGCGAAGATCCGGTCGGCGTCCTCCATGCGGATGATCTCGTGGAACTGCAGCAGGTCGACGCGGTCGGTGCGCAGCCGCAGCAGCGATTCCTCGAGCTGGGCGTTCGCCGACTCCCACGTCCTCCCGTCGATCTTGGTCATCAGGAACGCGCGCTCACGGTAGCCGCCGGCCAGCGCCCGGCCCATCCGTTCCTCGCTCGCGCCGCCGTGGTAGTCCCACGAGTTGTCGAGGAAGGTCATGCCGTGGTCGACGGCGGTCCGGATGATTCGAACGGCCTCTGCCTCCTCGATGCCGCCGAGGTGGAAGCCGCCCACGCCCACGATCGACACCCGCGCACCCGTCCGTCCCAGGCTCCGTTGAGGCAGCTGCTGCTCCATGCCACAGGTGCTGCAACGGTAGCGCCACCTGCGGTCCCGGGCGGCAGCGCCGGTGCGTCCGCGGCTAGAACCGACAGCGACCCGCACTGAATGCGTACGGCCCGCAACCGTGATCGGGATCCGGGTCCTGTCTGGCTGCCTCGCCACCCGCTCCGGTTGCGGGCGGTCAACGCCGGCGCCCGCGAAAGGCGGGACGTGGCCGGCTCGGCGGCTGATGCGACGGGTGCATCGGCTCCCGAGCCGCACTCCGCAGTCCGGGAACGCGTCCGTGTCGCGATCGAAGGGCTGTCGGAGATCGCGGAAGCTGATGAGCGAGCTGAAGGCGTTCTTGTCACCGCTCGTACGACTCGCGGCGCGCGGCGCGCGACAGCCGGATCACGTAGCGCGAGGGGTCGGCCAGGAAGCGCTCGCGCAGCTCCGGCAGGCTGGCGGCCCCGCCGTAGCTGATGGCCGAGCAGAGGTGCTTGATCATGTCGCGGACGATGGGGCGGACCGAGCCGCGCTCGGGGACCGCCACCTCGAACCCCTCGGCGCCGATCGCCTCGAGGTCGGCCGCGGCCGCGTCCTCGACGTCGAGGCGGTCCTTGATCGCCTCGATCGACGCCATCCCGCGCAGCACCTTGAAGGGGATCTTCACCGACTTCTGCGACTCGGGCACCACCACCGCCTTGCGCACCACCTCGCCCGGCGCCTCGCGGGTGCCGGCGAACGCGCTGCCCAGCATCACCGTGTCGCCGCCGAACAGCAGCGCCTGCACCAGGGCGCCGTCGCGGCGCACGCCGCCGTCGGCGATGATCGGGAGGCGCGTCGCCATCCGGCACTCCACCAGCGCCTGCACCTGCGGCACGCCGAAGCTGGTGGTCAGCCTCGTCGTGCAGCCTCCGCCCGGGCCGATGCCTACCTTGATCCCGTTGGCCCCGCGCTCGGCCAGGAACCGCGCGCCTTCCGCGGTGGCCACGTTGCCCGCCACCAGCTCGACGTCGGGGAAGCGCTTGCGGAACTCCTCGAGCGCGCGCGCCATCACGACCGAGTGCCCGTGCGCGATGTCGATGACGATCAGGTCGGTGCCGGCCGCGACGAGGCCGGCGGCCCGCTCGAGGTAGTCGCCGGTGGCGCCGATCGCCGCGCCCACCCGCAGCCTCCCCTGCGCGTCGCGCGTCGCGAACGGCAGCCGCTTCTGCTTCAGGATGTCCTTCGCGGTCACCAGGCCGAGGAGCCGCCGCCCAGCGTCCACGAGCGGCAGCTTCTTCACCTTCCGCTCGACCATGATCCGCTCCGCCTCGTCGAGCGCGATGGCCCCCTCGTGCACGACCAGCCGGTCGAACGGCGTCATCCGCTCGGCAACCTTGACGTCGCCCTCGACGAAGCGGGTGTCGCGCTCGGTCAGCAGCCCCTCCAGGCGGTTCTGCGCGTCCACGACGACCAGCGTGCCGACACCCGAGCGGCGCATCGCGTCGGCCGCCTCGGCCAGCGTGGCGTGCGGCGCGATGGTATAGGGGTCGGGGATCACGCCGTGTTGCGTGCGCTTGACGATCTCCACCTCGCGCACCTGCGGCCAGATCTCGCCGGGGCGGAAGCCGCGGTCGATGATGCCGATGCCGCCTTCCTCGGCCAGCGCGATCGCCATCGCCGCCCGCGTCACCGTGTCCATGTTGGCCGAGACGATGGGGCGCCGCAGCACGAGGTGCTCCGACAGCCGGGTGGAGAGATCGATGACGGCCGGGTCGCGCCGCTCGAGCACGCTGAACTGCGGCGCGAACAGGAAGTCGTCGAAGGTGCAGCCGCGGACCAGAGACGGCAGATCCCGAGACACGTCACGACTCGAATGCTGCATTCCAGCATTGTCCGACACATTCGCCGTCCGGATGAGTGTGAACCTTACGCACCCTCAACGCATGCCAGCTGGACAGAGGGATTCGGCGGCACTTCGGGATAGTTTGAGAACAGGCGTTGAGGCGGCGGGCTACTCCACCGAGATGACCCTGGCGCCCCAGGGGCAGAAGGTACCGTCGGCAAAGGATGGCCCGCCGGCCGCCTCCACCATCGATGGCCGCCCGTCGCAAACCTCGATGGTCACCTCCACGAAGCGCACGTCCTCGAGGTGCCAGCTGTAGCCGGCGTTGACCTGCGTCCCCGCGACGATGCGGCCGTGGGGGATGCTGGCGCGCCCGCCGGCCTGCGCTGCCTTCGCCGCCGCAACCTGCTCGTCGGTCGTCAGCAGCACCCGGAAGGTTTCGCCGCTGACCAGGATCCTGGCGACGACGCCGCCGCCCGGCGCGGTGGGTGAATCGGCCCCGCAGCCGGCGAGGGCCACCGCCGCGATGAAGGCCAGGAGCGGGAGGATGGCGGAAGTTGTGAGCGAGGTGGGGCGTCGAACGCTGGACATCTGTCCCCTCCGGGCGACGCGCGCCGCGCCGCCAGGAGGGGGACTGCAAATCCTCGGCCGAGCCAGATGAGGGCCGGACGCGTTTACTTCTAGCGCGCGCACCCGCCCTCGCCGCTTCGCGGCTACGGCGCGCCAGGCGGGGGCTGGCGCTACTGGGCCTTCATGCGCGCGAGTTCGGCTTCCGCCGCGATGAAGCCGAACGGCATCCAGTTGCCGCCCGAGTTGACGATCTGCTCGAACAGCGCCTTCGCCTCGTCCTTCCGGCCGTTGTAGAGGTACCAGTTCGCGACGCCGTAGGCGAGCGTCGCCGCGGTGGTGGGATCGCCGCCCGCGCGCAGCAGGTCCTCGGGCGCGTGCAATCCCTTGTACATGAAGAGCCGGTCGTAGTAGGTCTGGTCGTCCTTCACCTTCATGCCGGGCGTGACGGCCTCGAGCACCCTGGCGGCCTCGTCTGCCCGCCCGAGCCGCCGCAGCGTCATGTAGAGCCAGTCGGTGATGGCCACCGTCTGGTCGTCGTTCCCCTTCGCCGACGCCAGGCACTTGCGGTAGGCGTCGAGCGCCTTCTCGAAGTCGCCCCGCAGGTAGTGCGCGAGGCCGAGGTGGTACCAGGTGGCGAAGTGCAGCGTCTCGCTCGACATCACCTTGGGGTCGGCGGTGGTCGGCTCGGGTTGATCGGGCTTGCCGGCGATCAGCTGCCCCGCCTTCGCCAGGTCGGCGACCGCCTTGTCGAGCTGCCGCGCCGTGATGTACCGGTGCCCCCGGTGGCGGTAGAAGCGGGCATCGTTCGGGAACTTCTCCACGCCGCGCGTGAAGACCTCGATGGCCTCGCGCACGCGGCCGGCCACCGCGAGCTGCCGCCCGAGCCAGAGGATGGTGTCGGCGCTGTCGGGCGCCTTCACGAACTCGTCGCGCGCCGCGGCCAGCCGCGCGTCGGAGGCGGCCTTCGCATCGGCTGCCAGCGCGGGCGCGTACAGCGGCCGCCCGAGCAGCGAGGTGGCCTCGGGCGTTGCCCCCGCAGCCGCCGCCCCGGCCGGCTTCAGGAAGCGGTCGTACCAGGCGATGTAGCGCTCGTAGACGTCCTTGATCGACCCGGGCCGGCGCGGCACGTGGTTCTCGCCCGGGTAGATGACCAGCTCGGTCGGCACCTTGTTGATGCGCCGCACCGCCTGGTACAGCTGCTCGGTGTTGAGCAGCGGCACGTTCATGTCGTCCTGCCCGCACAGGTACAGCACCGGCGTCTCGATCTTCTCGACGTCGAAGAACGACCCCGAGATCCTCAGGTAGGCGTCGCGCGCCTTCCACGGCAGCCCCAGCTCGACCTCGTACTCATACTGGTAGTGGTCGGTGCCGTAGCCGGCGAGGATGTTCGCCGCGCTCGCCCCCGAGGTGGCCGCCTTGAACCTGGTCGTCTTCGTGATGACGTGATCGGTGAGGATGCCGCCGTAGCTCCACCCTCCCACGCCGAGCCGCTCGGGATCGGCCACGCCCATCGCGACGGCGTGATCGACCGCGGCCAGGACGTCCTCGCTGTCCTTGTTCCCCCAGTCGGCCCAGATCGCGCGGCTGAACGCGGTGCCGTAGCCGGTTGACCCGCGCGGGTTCGAGGTGATCACCGCGTAGCCCTGCGCGGCGAGAATGTGCAGCTCGAAGTCGAACGTGTACGCGAACTGCGCGGCCGGCCCGCCGTGAATTCGCAGGATGGCCGGCAGCCTCGTTCCCTCCTTGTATCCCGGGGGCAGCGTGAGGAACCCGTCCACCATCGTGCCGTCGGGCGACTTCGCCTTGAAGCGCCGCGTGTCGCCGAGCGCAATCCCCTTCAGGAACTCGTCGTTCACCTTGCTGATGCGCGTCAGCGCGCCGTCTCTCGCCCGCGAGATCTCGGCCGGGTACGCGGGCGTGCTCTCGAGGACGACCATCTCGCCATTGGGCGCGAGGTCGTATCCCAGCACCTCGCGCTCGCCCGCTACGACCCGCTCGGCCGTGCCGCCGGCGGCGGGAATGCGCGCCACGTGCTGGACGCCGCCGTCCTCGACGAGGAAGTAGACGTGGCCGCCGTCGCGCGAGAAGAGGGGCCGCATCACGTTGCGGTCGAGCGGCGCGGTCAGCGCCGTCGCCTTCGCCGTCGCCTGGGCCGTCGCCTGCGCCGCCCCGCTGCCGTTCCACTCGCCGGGCACTTCGACGATGCCGATGTGGGTGGCGCCGTACCACATGTCGTTCGGATCGCCGCTGGACACGAAGGCGAGCCGCCTGCCGTCGGGGCTGAACACCGGGTTCGACTCGGCACGATCGGTGTTGACGAGCGGGCGGGGGATGCCGCCCTTGGCGGGCACCACGTAGATGTCGCTGTTCTGGTTCCGGTCGGGGTCGGGCAGCGTCCGGTTGCTCGAGAAGGCGATGAGGGTCCCGTCAGGCGACCACGCCGGATCGCCATCGTCGAACGGGCCCGAGGTGAGCTGGCGGCTCGACTTCGACGCCACGTCGAACACGTGGATGTGGCTGCGCAGGTCGGTCAGGTAGCCCTGGTAGTCGCGCTTGAACTGCAGCCGCTTGACCACGATCGGCTTCTTCGCCTTCTTGTCGTCGCCCTTGCCCTCTTCCTCCTCGTCTGCGGGAGCGTCGGGATCGACGTCGTCCACGACCAGCGCGAGGCGGGTGCTGTCGGGCGACCAGGCGAGGTCGGAGACGCCGGCCTTGTAGCTGGTCAGCTTGAAGGCCTCGCCGCCGGAGAGCGGCAGCAGCCACACCTGGGCGTGCGAGCCGGCGCGTCCCGAGAGGAAGGCCAGCCACTTGCCGTCGGGGCTGAAGCGCGGCGCGCGCTCGGGCTTGTCGCTGGTGGTGAGGCGGACGGCCTCGCCGCCGGCCACGGGCGCCATCCAGATGTCGCTGTCGCTGGTGTCCTTCTTCAGGTCCATCGAGGTGACGGTCCAGGCGACCCACTTGCCGTCGGGGCTGAGGCGCGGGTCGCGCACGTCCTTGAGGGCGAAGTAGTCGTCCACTTTGAG
>DAOPQX010000071.1:0-12610 GCA_035348395.1 Vicinamibacterales bacterium
TACCGCGCCGGCGCCAGCGGGATGACCGGCTTCCGGTAGGAGGCGATCGACACCTGCGCGGCAGTCTGCTCGGCGACCGCCGTGAAGGCCCGTGCCGCGGGCGACTCGGGCTCGAGGATCACCAGCGGGCTTCCGGTGTCGCCCCCGCTGCGGATCGGCTCGTAGATCGGGACGCGCCCGAGGAAGGGCACCTGCATGTCGCCCGCGACTCTCTCACCGCCGCCGCGACCGAAGATGTCGCTCTCGTGGCCGCAGTTCGGGCACGCGAAGTAGCTCATGTTCTCGACGAGGCCGAGCACCGGGATGTTCAGCTTCTGGTACATCCGCACCGCCCGCCGGCTGTCGGCAAGCGAGACGGCCTGGGGCGTCGTGACGACGATCGCGCCGGCCACCGGGACGGTCTGGCTCAGGCTCAGCGCGACGTCGCCGGTGCCGGGCGGCATGTCGATCACCAGGTAATCGAGCTCACCCCACTTCACGTCGTGGAAGAACTGGCGGATGACGCTGTGCAGCATCGGCCCCCGCCAGATCACCGGCGAGTCGTCGTTCGCCAGAAATCCCATCGACACGGCCTTCAACCCGTAACGCTCGGGCGGAAGGATCTTCTCCCCTTCTGCCAGCAGCGGGCTGTCGATGCCGAGCATGATCGGGACGTTCGGCCCGTAGATGTCGCCGTCCACGATGCCCACGCGGCTGCCGAGCCGCGCCAGCGCCACCGCCAGGTTCACCGCCACGGTGGTCTTGCCGACGCCCCCTTTGCCCGCGCCGACCGCGATGACGTTCTTGACGCCGGGAACCGGCGCCTGCTGCGACGCCGGGTTGTGCGCCGTCCTCACCGCGGCGGTCATCGTCACCTGCACGTCGCTCACGCCGGGAACGGCGGCCACCGCCTGGCGGGCCTGCTCCTGCATCGCGTCCTTGACGGGGCAGGCGGGCGTGGTCAGCTCGATGGTGAACGCGACGCGCCCCCCCTCGATGCGCAGGTCCTTGACGAACCCCAGCGACACGATGTCCTTGTGCAGGTCGGGGTCGTGAACGGCGCGGAGGGCGGCGAGCACGGCCGCACTGTCGACAGGGGTGTCTCCTTCTCGGTGGTCCATCTCACCATCTTGACACAGAGGAACAGAAAAGGGTGTCGTGCTGGGGGTGCAGGAGGTGCAGAAGGTGCCGAGGGTGCTCGTGCCGGAGGTGCCGGGGTGCTCGTGCCGGAAGTGCCGCCGGGTGTCGGGGGTGCTCGCGCCGGAAGTGCCGGGGGTGCAGGTGCACTTCGGCACCAGCACCCGCCTTCGCCGCGCGGTGCGCGGGTACGGCGCGGCGGGCCCTCCGGCACCCTTGGCACCGCACCTCCAGCACCCGCTGCACCTCCTGCACCCCCTGCACGATCTGTCTACTTCAGATACTTGTTCCACCACGCCAGCCAGCGCTCCAGGCGATCCCGGGCGTAGCTCGGCGTGACGATGCCGTGGTGCTGGCCGGGATAGACGACCAGCTGGGTGTCCACCCCCAGGCTCTTGAGGCCCTGGTACATCTGCTCGACGCCGACGATCGGCACGTTGAAGTCGAGCAGGCCGCACAGGAAGAGCGTGGGCGTCGTGATCCGGTCCATGTGGAAGAACGGGTACGACACCTTCAGCCAGGCGTCGCGCGATTTCCAGGGAAGCCCGAGCTCGTTTTCGTACTGCACGATGTACTGGTCCGAGCCGTACATCGACAGCTGCAGTGAGCTGCTGGCGCCGCTCACCGCCGCCTTGAAGCGCGAGTCGGTGGCGATCGTGGAGTTGGTGAGGATGCCGCCGTAGCTCCAGCCCCCGAGGCCCAGGCGGTCGGGGTCGGCGATCCCCTCGGCCACCGCCCAGTCCACGGCGGCCAGCAGGTCCACCACCTCCTTGTTGCCCCAGTCGGCAAAGATCGCCTTCTGGTACTCGGCCCCTCGCCCCGAGCTGCCGCGGTAGTTGGCCTGCAGGACGAGGTAGCCGCTGGCGGCGATGATCTCCCGGTTGAAGTCGAAGTCGTAATCGTCCTGCCCGACCGGGCCGCCGTGGATGTAGAGGATGGTGGGGTACTTCTTCCCCGCCTCGAAACCGGACGGCTTGGCCACCAGCCCGTTCACGATCGTTCCGTCCTTCGACTTCGCCGTGAAGTCGTCCACCACGGCGAGCCGCACCTCGGACAGCCAGGCGTTCTCGCGCGTCAGCCGGCGCAACTGTCCCTTCTCGAGCGCGTGGAGATCGCCCGGCTCGCTCGCGGTCGCGGTCAGCAGCGCGAAGGCGCCGGCGGGCCCGGGCGCCATCCAGGCGACCGTGCGGCGGCCGGTCGTCAGCCGCTCCACCGGTCCCCCGGAGGCCGGCACCCGCGCCAGGTAGCTCGCCCGGTCGTCCTCGACGACAAAGCAGAGCGACGAGCCGTCGGCGGCCCAGACAATGTCACCCTGGCCCGAGCGGTCGAGCGACGGCGTCAGCAGCCGGCCGGCGCCGCCGGAGGCCGGCACCACCGCCAGCTTGTTCAGCTCGTAGGCCGCGTACTTAGCCTCCTCGCCCTGGTAGTAGGCAATCCACCGCCCGTCGGGGCTCCAGGCCGGCCTCCCCATGTCGTGGCCCGGGTAGGTGGTCACCTGCCGCGGCTCGGCGCCGGGCCGGGCCTCGATGACGTAGATGTTCGTGTCCACGGTCCGGTCGGGGTCGGGCTCACTGCGGTTGCTGATGAAGGCGATGCTCCTGCCGTCGGGCGACCAGGCCGGCTCGCTCTCGTCGTAGGGCCCGCTGGTCAGCACCTCCTCTCTCTTCGACTCGAGATCCAACAGGGCGAGGTGCGACGGGAAGCGCTTCAGATAGCCGCCCTCGTCGGTCTTGAACTGGTAGCGGTCGATCACGATCGGCGGCTCGGTCTTGCGCTTCCAGCCTTCCATCTTCTCGGGGTCCGAGGCGGGGTCGAAAGTGCCCACCACCAGGACGAGCCGCTTGCCGTCGGGCGACCAGGCGAAATCGGACACGCCGCCCTTCGCGTCGGTGAGCTTCTGGGCTTCGCCGCCGGCGCGGTTCAGCAGCCAGACCTGCGCCCCCTTCTTCTTCTCGTCCTCGTCGCCCCGCGCGGCGAGGAATGCGAGGTAGCGTCCGTCCGGGCTGAAGAGCGGCTGGCGCTCGGCGCTGTCGGCGGTGGCCGTGAGGCGCACCTTCTCGGAACCGTCCCAGGCGACCATCCACAGGTCGGTGTCGCGCTTGTCCTTCTCGGCGTCCACCGTGGCCACCACGTAGGCGATCCACCGGCCGTCCGGGGAGAGGTCGGGCTCCCGGACCACCCGGAGGCGGGCCAGATCGTCGAGCGAGAGCGGGCGGCCGGCCGGCTGGGCGGCCGCGCCGGCGGCCAGAACGACGAGCGCGAGAACGGCGAGCGTGACGGCAATCGGGCGGTGGCGCATGGCGGTCGCTCCTGTCGGAAGGCAGCCCGGCGCGCCGGACCGACGTGCATGCTACCACCGTCTGAAGTATTCTCTTGGGCTGCCGGACTGTGTTGCCAACCTGCTACCCGAGGAGCGCCATGAAAGGGCACGCCGACATCATCAAGACCCTGAACGACCTGCTGGCGGAGGAGCTGACCGCGATCAACCAGTACATGGTCCACTCGGAGATGTGCGACAACTGGGGCTTCGAGAAGCTGCACAAGGCGATCGAGAAACAGGCGATCGACGAGATGAAGCACGCCGAGTCGCTCATCGCCCGCATCCTCTTCCTCGAGGGCTCGCCCACCGTTTCGCGCCTCAACCAGATCAACATCGGCAAGACCGTGGGCGAGATGCTGGGCAACGACCTCGACGCCGAGGCGCACGCGGTGAAGATGTACAACGACGCCGTGCAGCAGGCCCAGTCGCTGCGAGACGAGGGGACGCGCGACCTGCTGAGGCAGATCCTGCACGACGAGGAGGAACACCTCGACTGGGACGAGCAGCAGCGCGACCTGATCGAGCAGATGGGGATCGAGAACTATTTGGCGTCGCAGACGTCGTAGCGCACAGGCACACACAGGCGGGACGCCTGTGCCACTGCTACGGCTGCCGCGGCGCCCGCAGCCACACAGGCGGGACGCCTGTGCCACTGTGCCAGTGTGCCACTGTGCCGCTACCGAAGGCCGGCGAGATCGACCGGGAGGCGCTGCACCTCGCGGCCGTCGAGAAAGATCCCGAGGAGGAAGGGGCGCGAGGTGTCGAGCGCCGAGAGCGGGAAGGCGGCCTCGACGGTGGCGGCGAGGATTGGCGTTCCCGGCGGGACCGGCCCCGCGAAGTTCTCCGGCGTTGCCCGGAGGCTGGAAGGCTGCAGCGCGCCTTCCTCCTGCCGGTAGATCACGACGCCCACTTCCGGCATCGCCCGGTAGGAGTTCAGCGGGTCGAACCGCAGGCGCAGCACCAGATCGAGGCGGCCGCGGAAGGGCGCCAGCTCCGCCGCCGCCCGCTCGGTCAGCCACGCCGGCTCACCCAGCCGCGCGTGTCCCTCGGCCAGCAGCACGGCCCGCCGGAACTCGGTCACCACCTCGAGCGACCGAACCAACGGTCCCCCGAGCCTGCTCACGTACCGCTCGTGAAACGCGGCGCGCCTGGCCTCGTCGCGCGACATCCCCAACGCCACTGCGTCGGAAATCTGCGCGCGCCCCGCCCGTTCGTCCCCGGCGGCCGGCACCGCGGCGTGCGAGGCCGGCCCTGCGAGGGTGGCGACGGCCAAGGCCGCCGCGGCGATCCTCATTCGAGCTTCCCCATCACATCGGTGATCCGCCTGTCCAGCTCGGCCATCGCCTGCTGCAGCTGTTCTCGCCGCACGGGGTGCGCGGTGGCCTCGGCCTGCCGGTGGGCCTCGGCCCTCGCGAGGCGCAGCGATTCCAGCTCGCGCACCAGCTCCGGGTCCTTCACCCGTCGCCGGCGCGTCGCCCGCTGCTGTTCGAGCTCCCCCAGCCGATCTTGAATCCTGGCCTCGGCGTCAACCAGGCCTTCCGCGCCGTCCCCCATAGCCTCCCCGTTTCACCTCGCGCGACGCCCCTGCCGCCGCGCGCCGCGCCCGCCCCGGCGGGTTGCGGCGCCACGCGTCACCGATCCGCATCAGTGATGGCGCCCTTTCAAGTATAGCCCGCGTCACCGTTTTCACGCCCGGGGCGCTACTTGTCGTCACCGATGGCGGCCGTCCAGGTCGCCGTGTCGTCGGCCGACATGTGCCCCCGGGGAAACACGCGGGCGTCGTGGTAGCCCCACAGCTCGACGTCCGGCAGGTACTGCTGCCGGGAAAGGATCGTGCCCTGGCAGATCCGCTCGTCAGAGGAGGGCGTCCGCAGGTCCTGCTCGAGCCGCCCCACCAGCGTCTCCATCACCCAGGCCGGGATGCGGTCCCGCTCACCCGGGTAGACGAAGCCGAAGAGCACCGCGTGGCTCAGGAGCACCCGCCAGTAGCCGCCAAAGTGCTCGATGAGGCGCCTCCAGTCGAGGGTGGAGGCCAGCGCCCTCAACAGGTGCGCGATGTCCGCGCCGTCGTAGCGCTCGCGCTCCATGATGAAGCTCTTCGACCACAGCATCTCCTCGGGCGGCACGAGGCGGACCGGGCGCTCGAGGACCTCGCCCGCGACGGCGTGCTCGAACCACCTGTCGTCGACGCGCGCGATGCCGTTGCCCGAGCTGTAGATCACGTCGATGTAGTAGCCCCCGCGGTAAGCCTTCGCGAGCCAGTGCGGAAAGGGCCGGTCGATCGAGAAGCCGGCGGCGGCGAGCGCTCCGAGCACCGGTTCGAGGCTGGCCGAGTCGACGAAGACGTCGAAGTCCTTGGTGAACCGCTCGATGCCGGTGTAGCGCGCAAACGCGTAGGCGCCGCCGACCAGGAACGGCAGGCCGAGGGCGTCCAGCACGTCGAGGCCCTCGCGATACACCCGCTGGGCCGCCTCCCTCTCGCCGGCCGTGGCCCGCACCTCCGGCATTCTGTTCACCTCGCGAAACCCGCGCCCGGAGGGGTGCAGAAATCGTGCCTCACGGGACGTGCGACCCGAACGCCTCGGAGGCCCCTTCCTGTCTCGCCGGCCCGCGCACCAGCGGGAGGGTGAAGAGGCGGAACGGCGGACGGTCGGGGTAGTGGCGCTGCAGCAGCGACATCCCGACGTTGAAGACCTGCACGCCGCCGCGCGTCCGCCCCTCGGGCCGGCCGTGATGGGCGTGGCCGTGAAAGACGACGTTCACCCGGTACCGGTCGATCGGCTCCTCGAGGCGGCTCGACCCCATGAAGGGAAAGATCTCGAGCGGCTCCCCCTCGACCGTCGCGCGGATCGGTGAGTAGTGCAGGAGGACGACGCGGCGCTCGGCCCGGATGCGGCCCAGGGCCGAACCAAGCTTGAGGGTCTCCTGCACGGCGTCGTGCACGAACTGCTTCATGGTGGCCTCGCCCCACGGCTCCAGCGCGCGCCGGTCGAAGCCGCCGCCGAACCCCTTCACGCCCGCGAAGCCCACCCCCATCAGCTCGTACGGCTCGCCGTCGAGCACACGCACGCCGGACTCGGCCAGGATGGAGGCAACCTCGCCCTCCTTGCCCGACTCGTATTCGTGGTTGCCGAGCACCGCGATGACCGGGATCTTGGCGGCGGCCGTCAGCTCGCGCACGAGCAGCTGCGCCTCGTCGGGCAGGCCGTACGAGGTCAGGTCACCAGCCAGCAGCAGGATGTCGGCCGCCGCGGCGGCCTGGGTGAGCACTCCCTGGAGGCTGCCCTGCGAGGATCGGGTGAAGTGGATGTCGGCGAGCGCCGCCAGCCTCACCTCCGTCTTCCGCGGATCCATCGGGTTCGAGTCCATTCACGGCGCTCTCTGCAAGTTCCGGGGCCGAAGCTCCTGGTCGCCTTCCCCGAGCGCTCAGAAGCTCTTCAAGCGCGAGTCGCCCGGCCCGGTAGCGCGGCGGCCCATCGCGCCGGCGCGGCGGGCTACAATCTCGCCGGAGGCTTCCCGTGGAAGACGTGAGGGTCTCGAGCTGGAACGAGCTGCACGAGGTGCTGTACGAGGGCTCGTGGCAGGAGCGGCTGGGCCGGTTCCGCTCGCGGTATGCGTTCCGAGGGCAGTCGGAGGTGGGCGAGGAGCTGACGAGCAGCCTCGCGCGGCTTGGCGCGCCGCCGGAGGTGGAGGGCCACCTGCTGCGCAACTTCCGGAAGTACGCGCAGCGCGAGGCGGCGCCCGGCGACTCGATCTGGAACTGGCTGGCCGTCGCGCAGCACCACGGCCTTCCCACGCGCCTGCTCGACTGGACCTTCTCGCCGTACGTCGCCCTGCACTTCGCCACCGAGCACACCGAGAAGTACCACCTCGACGGGGTGGTCTGGCAGGTCGACTACGTGGCGACGAACCAGCTGCTGCCGGAGCGCCTGAAGGAGATCCTGCGCGACGAGGGGTCGGACGTGTTCACGGCCGAGATGCTCGCGCGGGCAAGCGCCACCCTCGCCGGCTTCGACCGCCTCGCCGCCGGGGAGTTCGTCGCCTTCTTCGAGCCCCCCTCGCTCGACGAGCGCATCGTCATCCAGTTCGCGCTGTTCTCCCTGATGTCGGGCCCCCACGCGAATCTCAAGGCGTGGCTCGACGAGCACCCCCGGATGTTCCGGCGCGTCGTGCTGCCGGCGTCGCTGAAGTGGGAGGTGCGCGACAAGCTCGACCAGGCCAACATCACCGAGCGGGTTCTCTACCCCGGCCTCGACGGCCTCAGCCGCTGGCTGCGGCGGTATTACATGCCCAGGCGGCGCTGAGCCCGGCGCACGCGGACAGCCCGCAGCTTCTCCTTGCCTTTCGGGCCGCTTGGTGATAATTACTTATCATTATCAACAAGCCGGGGCGGCGGCGAACGCGATGATTGGCGAAGTCCTGCTCGAGAGCGTGTACGACACCCTGCGGATGCTGCCGGTGCTGGTGCCCGTGTACATCCTGCTCGAGTACCTCTCGCACCGCGAGGTCCCGGGCCTCGTCCACCGGTTCCGGCTCGGCGGCCCCGCCGGCCCGCTGGTGGGCACGTTGCTCGGCATCATCCCGCAGTGCAGCATGTCGGTGCTCGTCACCTCCCTGTTCGCCTCGGGCCGCGTGAGCCTCGGCACGGTGCTGGCCACCTACCTCGCCACCTCGGACGAGGCGCTGCCGCTGATGATCGCGGAGGGGCGCCACGCGCGCGTGGTGGTCGCCTTCGTGGCACTCAAGGTCGCCATTGCCCTCGCCGCCGGATACCTGGCCGACCTCGTGCTCGGGCGGCGGTACGCCGACCTGCCGCCGACCGGGCGCGTGATCCACAGCCACACCGAGAAGGCCTCCTGGGCCGAGATCGTCCGCCACGGCGTGCGGCACTCGGCGGTCGTCGCCGCCTGGGTGTTCTCGGCGACCTTCCTGCTCGGCCTGATACTGGCGTGGGGGACCGGCCGCGTCTCCTGGCTGGCCGGATCGCCGGGATGGTCGGTGCCCCGCGTCGCGGGGGTGACGCTGTTCGGGATGATCCCCAACTGCGCGGCGTCGGTCGCAATCACCGAGGCGTTCCTGAAAGCCGGGCTGCCCTTTGGCACGGCCGTCGCGGGCCTGTCGGCGGGCGCGGGGTTCGGGCCGATCGTGCTGCTGCGCGAGGTGCGGCTGCGGCAGGCGCTGATCCTGCTGGGGTGGCTGGCGGCCATCGCGATGGCTGCCGGCCTTGTCATCGATGCGTGGTACCCGTTCTCGATTCCCGTGAGGTAGACATGGCACCGCTCCGGGAACCCTCCTCGCGGGACACCAGCCAGCGGCGCGCGATTCGCTACGCGGTGGAG
Source organism: Vicinamibacterales bacterium (assembly GCA_035348395.1). Lineage (GTDB taxonomy): Bacteria > Acidobacteriota > Vicinamibacteria > Vicinamibacterales > Fen-181 > JARKSS01. Next base: position 8,776 of record DAOPQX010000071.1, read on the forward strand.
AGCGCCGGCCGGCCGCTGTCAGCGGCCGAGATCCTGGCTTCGGCCCGCCGCGAGGTCCCGGGACTCGGCATCGCCACGGTGTACCGGGCCGTCAGGCGCATGCAGGAGGAAGGAACGCTCAGGCAGGTGGACCTGCCGGGCGATGCCCCCAGGTACGAGTCGTCTGGCAAAGGGCACCACCACCACTTCCACTGCCGCTCGTGCTCGCGGGTGTACGAGGTGGAGGCCTGCCCGGGCGAGTTCGTCATGCAGGCTCCCCCGGGCTTCAGCGTGGAGGATCACGAGTTGATCCTCTACGGCCGGTGCCCCACCTGCGTGGCGCCGCGAAGGACCGGCGCGCCACGTTCCCGCGGCAGCCGCACCGTGTCTCGCGGGAGGGAGCGATGATGGCGGAGATCCTGGTCGTCATCTGGCTGCTTTCCCAGGCTCGAGACCCGGCGCTCCCGTTGCCGGGCGTCACGTCTGCGGGGCCGCACCTGTCGCAGGAGCCGGAGGCGCAGGAGCAGGGGGACGGTCAGGCCAGGTTCAATCCCGCCATCTCCGTAATCCCCGATGTCGCGTACTACAACGACAACCGCGACGGGGCGGCGGGAGCGCTCGTCTCGGGGGCGGATGGGTTCGCGCGCCACGGGGAGGGAGGAGGCAACGCCCATGGCAGTGACCTCGAGCGCGGGTTCAACCTGCGGGAGGTCGAAGTGGCCTTCTCGGGCGCCGTCGATCCGTACTTCGACGCGTCGGCCATCCTCGCGGTCGGAGACGGCGAGGTGGAGGCCGAGGAGGTCTACATCCAGACGCGCGCGCTCGCGCCGGGGCTGCAGCTTCGGGCCGGCAAGTTCTACAGCGGGATCGGGTACCTGAACGCAAAGCACTCGCACCAGTGGGACTTCGTGGATCGGCCCCTTCCCTACTCCACCTGCTCGGCGGCACGCTTGGCGAGGTCGGGCTGCAGGCAACCTGGCTTCCCTCACTCCCCGTCTACGTGCTCATCGGCGGCGAACTGCTCCAGGGCGCCAACGAGGCGTTCGCGCAGCAGCTGGCAGCGTCGGAGGAACAGGGCTTCGCCGCGAAGGGCGGCCCGAGGCTCTTCACGGGATTCGTGAAGGTCTCCCCCGGCCTGGGCGACAGCCACACCCTGCAGGTGGGGAGCTCGATCGCCCACACCCGCTCGCACCAGGAGTTCGCCGTCGAGCACGGAGACGAGGAGCCGCTCGAGGGGAGCGGGACCCTCGTTGGCGCCGACCTCGTCTACCAGTACGACTCGGGCAAGCAGTGGGGAGTCGGCGACCTGACGCTGCAGGGCGAGTACTTCTGGCGCCGGCACGACCTGGCCGTCGCGTCGAGAGCCGGCAGGCTGCAGCGCGATCGCACGCAGGACGGCTTCTACGTGCAGGGGGTGTACGGCTTCGCGGCGCGGTGGAAAGGCGGGGGCCGGTTCGATGCCGCCGGCCTGACGAACCAGCTGCACGTTCGCGACGGCCTCCTGCGCCTCGAATCGGTGCGGCGGTACACCGCCGTGCTGACGTTCATGCCGACCGAGTTCTCGCGGCTGCGCGTCCAGTACACCCGCGCCGATTCACCGATCCGCGCCGTCCGCGAGAAGTCGAACCAACTGTGGGTGCAGCTGCAGATCAGCCTCGGCGCCCACGGCGCGCACACGTTCTAAGGGAGCTGTGGTGTGTCAGCCACCAGGTTTGGATTGAGAATTCGCCTCCTCCTGCCGTTGGTCGCCGCGTTGGCGCTGGCTGTACCAGCCCCCGCCCAGACAATCGACGTCGTCGCCACGACCTCGAGCATGGGAGTGCTGGCGCGAGTCGTGGGCGGCCCCGCGGTGAAGGTAACCGTTCTGGCGCCGCCCGACCGCGACGCCCACTACCTGATCGCGCGTCCGAGCATGATGCTCGCGCTGCGGCGGGCCGACCTGCTCGTTGCCGTCGGCGCCGACCTGGAAGTCGGCTGGCTGCCGGCCGCGCTGCGCAGCGCTGGCAACCGCAAGGTCCTGCCAGGCCAGCCCGGGTATTTCGAGGGTGCGGCCCACGTCGACCTGCTCGAAAAGGGGCAGGCGGCCGATCGGTCGCGCGGCGACGTTCACCCGGCCGGCAACCCGCACTACTACATGGACCCGCTGCGCCTGTCGGGCGCCGCCAGGGCGCTGGCTTCGCACCTCGCGAGGCTCCGGCCGGGATCGGCGACGGCCTTCGCCGCCAACGCCGACGCGTTCGCGAAGGCCGCATCCGAGCGGGTCGTCCAGTGGAAGGCACGGGCTGCGGGCGCGCCGGGCGTGCTGTTGTTCCACAAGGACGTCAATTACCTGGCCGACCTGCTGGGCGTGCCAATCGTCGGCTACGTCGAACCGGTCCCCGGCGTCCCGCCGACTGCGAGCCACTTGCGCGATCTGGTGACGCGGCTCCAGGGGACGCGAGGGGTGATCCTCCACGCCGCGTTCCAGCCGTCGGACGGGCCCCAGTACCTTGCGAAGAACCTGGGGTGGCCGGTGCAGCGACTGCAGCTCGAGCCGCCGCCGGACGCCGACCTCCCGGCCTACCTTGCGCACGTCGAGCGCTGGGTAGCAGCCGTCGCGAGCGCCAAGTGAACGGCCACCTGCTGCTGGAGGTCGAGAACCTGGTGGCCGGCTATCGCGATCCGGTCGTCGGCCCCGTCTCGTTTCGGCTGAACCGCGGGGAGATCCTGGGGCTCGCGGGGCCGAACGGGTCGGGCAAGTCCACCGTGCTTCGCGCAATCATCGGCCGTGCGCGAATCTTCTCGGGCACCGTGCGCCGGGGCCACGACCCGATCGCGACGGCGGTCCAGGCACAACGCCCCGTGCGCCTGGCTGAGATGCCAATCACCGGGCGGGAGTACCTTCGTCTCACCGGCGCCGCGCGGCGGGCCCCGCCCCCGCAGCTGGGCGGCCTCCTCGACCTCCGCCTCGACGAACTGAGCGGCGGCCAGTTCCAGCTGCTGCACGTCTGGGCGTGCCTGGAATCGCCGGCCGGCCTGGTACTGCTCGACGAGCCCGACAACAACATGGACCCGGGCGCGCGGGCCACGCTCATCGAGGTGCTGCACCAGTCGCGCACAGCGGGGCGCGGGGTCCTCGTCGTGAGCCACGAGCACGACCTGGTCGAGAGCGTCTGCTCGCGCATCGTCGAGGTGGCGGCATGAGCTTCGCCGACCTCCTCCACCCGATGTTCCTGATCCCGTTCGTCAACGGCCTGCTGCTGGCGATCCTGCTGCCGCTCGTCGGCGCCCACGTGCGGCTGCGCGAGGAGTGGCTGGCGTCGCTCGGGCTGGCGCAGGCAGCGGCAGCCGGGGTGATGGTCGGGGCCTTCCTGGACGCGCCAATCGCGGTGGTGGCCCTGACGGCCGCGGTTGTCGCGGCCCTGGCGAAGAGCTTCTTCGGCCCCAAGGGGAACGAATCGTACGCCCTGATGCTGCTTCTGGGATGGACCGTGGCGCTGCTGCTGGCGGCCAACAGCGCCCACGGCGACGATCTCTCGCACGCGCTGACCGAGGGGCAGCTCTACTTCACCGGCGGGAGCCACCTGCAGGCGCTCGTCGCGGTCGGCCTCGTGCAGTTCGGCCTGCTGCCGTGGCTGGCGCCTCGCCTGCTGCTCGCACGCTTCTTTCCCGATCACTTCGCCGCCAACGGGCGGCCCAACCCGCACCACGAGATCGTCTTCGACGTGCTCGTCGCGGTGACCCTGGCGCTCGCCGCCACCGCGATCGGCGTGATGGCGGCCTTCGCGGTCGTCTTCCTGGCGCCCTGGATCGCCTTCCGCTTCGCGCGCGGCTGGTTCAAGACGATCGCGCTCGGCATCGCCGTCAGCCTGGCCGC
>DAOPQX010000072.1:0-12553 GCA_035348395.1 Vicinamibacterales bacterium
TCCACCTGCACGATGAGCGCGGTCTCGGTGCCCGGGGGCAGCTCGATGCCGTTCTTGGCATCGGCCCCGTCCTCGTGCAGCAGGGCCAGCGAGCCGGCGTCGAGCATCTCGATCGCCGACACGTCGAGCCCGCGAGGGTCTCGCGTCCGCCACGTCTCGCGCGACTCGCGCCGCAGCCGTCCCGCCAGATCCAGGGCTGCCGCCTCGGAGCGGAAGAACGCCAGCACCACGCAGAGAGCGGGCGCCGGCGACACCACGCCGAGCCGCGCCTCGACCACGACGCCGAGCGTGCCCTCCGCGCCGACGAACAGGTCGACCAGGTCCATGCCGGGCTCGGCATGATAGCCGGCCGAGCGCTTGGCCACGCGGGGCATGGTGTAGGTGGGCACCATCACCCGCACCAGCCTCCCGTCCTCCTCGATCTCGAAGTAGCCGTCAGGGTGAGCGCGGGCCTGGCCCCTTTCGAGCTCCAGCACGGCGCCCGACGCGAGCACGACTGTCAGCCCCCTCACCCACGCCCGCGTGCTGCCGTACTTGAAGGTTGCGGCCCCCGAGGCGTTGGTGGAGACGGTGCCGCCGACGAAGGCGCCGTCATAGGTGGGCGCCGGCGGGTAGTAGAGGCCGCGTGCGGCAAGGTCGGCCTTCAAAGTGACGAGCGGCAGCCCCGCCTGCACCCGCACTTCGTCGCGTCCCACCTCGAGCACGGCGTTCATCTTCGAGGTGGACAGGACGACCCCGCCGAGCGGCGTGGCCCCCCCCGTCACCGACGATTGCGCGCCGACGGGCAGCACGCGAACGCCCGTCCGCACCGTTTCCGCGACCTCGGCCTCCGATCGCGGGAACACGACCGCTTCGGCCTGGCCGCCCGGGAAATGCGCAGCGTCCTCGAGGAAAGCACGCACGGCATCGGGATCCGACGCGCGCGGCGGCAGGCCCGCCTGGCCGAGCGGCGGGCGGGTACGAATGCGGTGCGGCATCATTCCTCACCCCGATGATAGCGCTGTCACCAGGCCATCCGTTCGTCTCCGTGCTCTGTGGTGAACCGGGTTTGGTGTGCCGCGCCGTCGGGTCACTCGCGCGTGCCGACGATGATGAAGGCGCCGAGTCCGGTGGGATCGAGACTTTGGGGCACCAGCTGCAGGGCCTCACCGGCGCGCAGCGTCTGGCGGAAGGCCTCCCCCGTCGCGGGATCGACGACTTCGACCGTGCAGGCCTCACGCGCGGTCATGGTGAGCCGGCCCTTGACCCCGATCGGCATCACGACGAAGCGGTTGCCGAGATCGACGGCGTCGGCCCGGATCACGTCGTGGCCCGGCTCTGTGCCTGCTCCCCGGCCGGTCACCGGGAGCGGGTGGCCGGCGGCGCCCGTCGAGTAGTGGCGGCCGTTGCCGAGCCCGGCGGGCAGGTGCGAATCCAGGCGCCGCAGGGCACGCATGATCTCGCCGATCCGCGGGACCTCCCAGAGGTTCGGCGGCCGATCCCGGCGCTTGTCCACCCGGCCCGCGATGCCCGCGCCGTTGTGGAGCACGTATGCGCCAATCCCGCTCATGATCCCGACCGCCCGGCTCATCACGAGGTGGATGGGCTGATCGTACTGCGCCACCGACGAGCGCGGGCCCCCCGGTTCGTTGTGGGCAATGGGAAAAGGGAGACCCCGATAGCTCCATCCGAGCCCCACGTGGCGCCAGGCCCCTTCGCGGGCGTCGTACGGCCGCGAGAGGTGCACGGTGGCGAGCGTGGCGCCGCTGCTGATGTACCGCTTCATCGTCGCGATGGTCGCCTGTGGGGTTCCCCTCGGCGACGTGACGGCAACGAGGTTCGGCAGGTGTGCCCGCAGGTGGCGCAGCGCCTCGAACAGCGCCTCCTCGTCCGGGTAGTTCTGGAACGCCTCGTTGGCGACCTCGAGGTTCATGATCTTCGAGGTTCGCGGCGCGAGCACCGGGACCACCTTACGCGCGAGGTCGATCGGCCTCGTTCCCGTGCCGCCTCCGATCAGGGTCAGCTCGGTCCGCAGTCCGTAGGTGCCGTAGGCCGTGTCGACGAACTCCCCGAGCACCTGCGCGTAGTCGTCCCAGCGCGGGTCGATCTCGTTCCCCGCCCAGCCGACCTCGCCCAGGATGCGGACGTAGTCCCACCCTTCGCGAGCCAGGAAGTCGAGGTTCCGCTCCAGCCTCGCCCGCTCGAACTTCCAGCCGCGCAGGGCCCAGAAGAGCGTCGCGCCCAGCGGGTAGAACTCGCCGCCGGCGTCCGCCCACGTTCGGCCGGCTGCCCGGACGATGCCGGATCGGGCGGGGAACCCCGGGTGCCGGCGCGCGACACTCGGGCTGACTGGCTCACTCCTCTGCGGTACCGCCCCTGGCGCCCGGGGCGCGGGCTGGGCGATCAGCGCGCAAGAGAGCGACGCGACGAGGCAGGCCGCCGGCAGGCGGGCCGCGGGGTGCAGCATGGCTGTACTGCCATTCTACCGGTGCGGGTATGATGGCTGAAGGAGAGCGTATGCCGTTACGACCGAGGTTCGGAGCGTTCGTCGCACTCGCGGCGCTGCTGGCAGCGCCGGCCGGCGCGTGGGCGCAGGCTGCACGATCCGCCGCCCGCATGCCGATGGAGGAGTTCAAGCGGCTCCTGCAGGAGAGCGCCGTCGTGGTCGTGGATGTCCGCGATGCCGCGTCGTACGCGGCCGGGCACATACCCGGGGCGCTGTCGGTGCCGCTGGACAGCGTCGCGAAGCATGCGCCTAAGCTCAAGGAGCTGAAGAAGCCAATCGTCACCTACTGTGCTTGACCGAGCGAGCAAACGAGCGCCCGTGCGGCGCTCAACCTCGCGGCGCTCGGCGTGGAGAACGTGCGCGCGTTGAAGGGCGGCTGGCACCGCTGGGTGGCCGAGAAGGGGGCTATCGAGAAGGGGCCCCCGAAAGCCTGGTGACGATGGCCGCGAGGAGGGCCCGCTCCTCGCGGAACTGCCGGATGCCGATGCGTTCGTCACGTCCGTGCGCGCGGCTGTCCGAGACGTCCTCGAACGCCCCCAGCCCGTAGGTCGGGATGCCGGCGAGCCGCAGGATGCGGCCGTCGGTCGCCCCGGTCAGCATCGTCGGCACCACGATCACGTGCGGCCACCGCTCGGCGACCGCGCCCTCGACCGCCTGCACCACCTCCGGGAGCAGCGGGGCAGCGGGGCCCGGACTCGGTTGGCCCATCCTCGTCACCCTCACCTCCGCATCCCGTATCGCCTCGACCAGCGCCTGCTCGACCTGGTCTGCTGAGTCGTCGGGCAGCAGCCGGCAGTTCACCCAAGCGGTGGCTCTCTGGGGCAATGCGTTCTCGGCGTGGCCCCCCTCGATCCTCGTGGCCGTGCAGGTGGTGCGGAGCAGGGCGTTGAAGTACGGCTGCCGCGACAGGCGGCGCTCCGCGCCGGCGGCATCGGCTGCCGGCACCGAACGCGAAACGGCGAGGGGCGGCGATGACGGGCCGACGTCGGGAGGCGGGGCCTCGGCCAGGCGCCGCATGTCGAGGCCGGCCGACCCGCCCTCCACCTCCGCCATGCGGGCGAAGAACGAGCGCGTCACCTCGTTCAGGCGGGCCGGGAACTGAAACGAATCGAGGCGGCCGAGCGCCGCCGCCAGCCGAACGATCGGGTTCCCCCGTCGTGGCAGCGCGCTGTGGCCGCCCGTGTCGGTGGCCTCGAGCCTGAACGTGAGGTACACCTTCTCGGCGGCTTGGAGGTTGTAGACCGTGTACCGGCCGTCGTGGATCTGCCCGCCGCCTCCCTCGGTCAGGCAGAACGCCGCTTCGATCAGTTCGCGGCGCGTCCTCACCAGCCAGTCAACGCCGTTGGCGCCGCCTCCCTCCTCGTCCGCCGTCAGCGCCAGCACCACGTCGCGGAGCGGCCGGATCCCGCGACGCTTCATGTCGAGCAGCGTCACCACCCAGCAGGCCGCCATGTCCTTCATGTCGGTCGTGCCGCGGCCGTAGAGATACCCGTCCTTCTCGACAAGGGTGAACGGATCGGACGACCAGTCCTCGCGCCGGGCCTCGACGACGTCGAGGTGGGCGAGCAGCAGGAGCGGCTTGGCCTCCGGGGCGGTCCCCCGCAGGCGGACTACCAGGTTCTGCTTGTGCTGCACCGGGCCCACGAGGTGGATGTCCTCGTCGGGGAAGCCGGCGGCGCGGAAACGGGCGGCCATCGCGAGTGCGGCCTCTGTCGACCCGCGCGGCTCCACCGTGTTGATCGAGACCAGCTCCTCGAGGATGGCGCGCGCTTCCCGGTCGAGCTCGCGATCCGACTGCAGGCGGCCCGCCCCGCGCGGCCGATCGGCAGCGAGGACGAGCGCGACCAGCGCGACCGCGGCGAGCAGCGCGGCGACCATGGCGGCGCGGGCTCCCGAATGCATGCGGAGATTATAGCTACGCGATCTGCCGCCGGCCGGCCAGCTCGCGCGCGAGACGGTCGCGCAGGAAGGCGAGTACCGCGGCCTCCTCGGGTTCGAGGCCCCGCAGCCCGGCACCACACGGCCGGCGCTACTCTATACTCGAAGCATGGGCTTCGCCCCCGAGTACGCGGAGTCGGTCCTCGCGGAGAACTTCGCGGACGCCAGGCGCCTCTTCCTCGGCCCTCTGCTGGCGATCCACCGCGCCCACCTGGTCATGCTGGCCGAGAGAGGGATCCTCTCGTCCGCCGACGCGCGCGCCCTGGGCCGCGCACTCTCGGCCCTTCCTCTCGACGAGCTGTCGGCCGCGGCGTACGACGGGACGTCGGAAGACCTGTTCTTCCACGTGAACCGCCTGCTCGAGCGCTCGTGCGGCCCCGACCTCGCGGGGCGGCTCCATACCGCGCGCAGCCGGAACGACATCGACATGACGATGTACCGGATGGTGCTGCGGGGACGGCTGCTCGAGCTGCTCGACGGCACGCTGTGGCTGCGCGGGGTACTGCTCGAGCTGGCCGGGCGTCACCGCGAGACGATCCTCGCACTCCACACGCACACCCAGCCGGCCCAGCCCTCTACCGTCGCGCACTACCTGATCGGGGCCGTCGAGCAGCTCGAGCGCGACGTGGTGCGGCTGCGGGCGGCCTACGCGGTGGTCAACCGCTCGCCGCTCGGGGCCTGCGCGATCACCGGGACCGGCTTTCCGATCGATCGTGCGCTCACCGGCGCGCTGCTCGGGTTCGACGCGGCGACCGGCAACACCTACGGCAGCATCGCCGCCGTCGATCACCTGCTCGAGGCCGCGGGCGCCGCGGCGACGCTCGCCGTCGGGCTCGGCCGCTTCCTGCAGGACCTGCTCCTCTGGTCCACCAGCGAGTTCGGCTACCTGAGGCTGGGCGAGGGGTTCGTGCAGGGCAGCAGCATCATGCCGCAGAAGCGGAACCCGGTCGCGCTCGAGCACGCGCGCGCGATCGCGAGCCGGGCGCTCGGCGAGGCGATCGCGGTGCTCGTGGCGACGCACAACACGCCCTTCGGCGACGTCGTCGACACCGAGGACGACCTGCAGCCCCTGGTCGACCGCCTCTTCCATGACGCGCGGCGCGCGGTGCGTGTGACCGCGGCCGCGCTCTCGACCGCCGAGTTCGACGTGGCCGCGCTCGAGGCCCGCGCCTCGGAGGGCGGCACCACCCTCACCGAGCTGGCCGACACTCTCGTGCGCGAGCGCGGGCTGCCGTTCACCCAGGCGCACGCCATTGCCGCGCGCGTGGCCGCGGAACGAGCGAGCGACGCCTCGGCTCCCTTGGCGCCGATCCTGGCCGCCGTCTCGACCGAGCTGACGGGCTCGTCAATCGATTACGACGAGGAACGCCTGTCGGCGCTGCTCGGCGCGAGGTACTTCGTGAGCGTGCGTACGACCGCTGGCGGGCCGGCCCCCCGGCGAACAGCGGAGGCCCTGGCGGCCTCGCTCGACCTCTTGGCCACCGACCGGCGCTGGCTGGAGGAAGCGAGGGAGCGCCTGGCGGAGGCCGAGGCCCGGCGCAACCGGCAGTTCGCGGCCCTCGAGAGCGGCAAGCAGGGTTGAAGGAGCACGGCATGGACGAGCCTGTTCGAACCTGGTCCTACGTGGGCGTCCTCGTCATCGAGGCGCTGGTGGTCCTTGGACTGTGGGCCTTCGGGCGGTACTTCAGCGCGTGAGCTGCCCATGCACCTGCTCGACTGGCTCATCGTCGGCGCCTACCTGGGCTGGCTGATCCGCGACGGCCTGCGAAGGACCCACTCCACCAACGAGATCGACGGCTACCTGCTGGCCAAGCGGAGCCTGCCCTGGTGGGCCGCCGGGCTGTCGGTCATGGCGACGCAGCTGTCGGCGATCACGCTGGTCGGCACGACCGGGCAGGGGTACTCGGACGGGATGCGGTTCGTGCAGTTCTACTTCGGCCTGCCGATCGCGATGGTCATCCTCTCGCTCACCGTGGTGCCCTTCTTCTACCGGGCCAAGGTCTACACGGCGTACGAGTTCCTCGAGCGCCGGTTCGACGCGAAGGTGAGGGCGCTGGCAACGCTGCTGTTCCTCGGCGGGCGCAGCCTGTCGAGCGGGGTGGTGATCGCGGCGCCCGCGGTGATCCTCTCGGTGGTACTCGGCTGGAACCTCTCCCTGACGGTGCTCGCAATCGGCGCGCCCACTGTCGTCTACACCATGTTCGGCGGCGTGCAGGCGGTGGCCTGGACCGACGTGAAGCAGATGGCGGTGATTGTCGCCGGCGTGGCCGCCGCGGTGGTCGCCCTCGTACTCGGGCTTCCCCCCGAGGTGGGGCTGACCGACTCGCTGCACCTTGCGGGCGCGGTGGGCCGGCTGAAGACGCTCGACTTCTCCTTCAGCCTGACCGAGCGGTACACGGTGTGGTCGGGAACGCTTGCAGGCCTGTTCCTGATGCTGTCGTACTTCGGCTGCGACCAGAGCCAGGTGCAGCGCTACCTCACCGCCAGGTCGATCGACGAGAGCCGCCGCTCGTTGCTGATGAGCGCCTACTTCAAGATCCCGCTCCAGGCGTTCATCCTGCTTACCGGCGTCCTGGTGTTTGCCTTCTACGTGTTCACGCAGCCGCCGATGCTGTTCAACCCGGTGCACCAGGCCGGGGTCGAGTCGAGCAACCGGGCGGCCGACTACCGGGCGCTCGACCGGCGGTTCGGCGAGGTTTTCGAGGAGCGGCGCAAGGCGGCGCACGCCTACGCCGAGGCGAGCGACCGCGACGACACCGCCGCGGCCCGGGAGGCCCGGGCCGCTTTCGCCCGGGCGAACTCCGAGATGGCTGCCACGCGCGGCGAGGCGGCCGCCCTGGTCAGGGAGGTCACGGGCGACCGGCTGTACGAGGACGTCAACTACGTCTTCCCGACCTTCATCACCACGCACCTCCCGACGGGCCTCATCGGTCTGATGATCGCGGCCATCTTCGCGGCCGCGATGTCGTCGGCCGCCGGCGAGATGAACTCGCTCGCGACTGCCACCGTGATCGACGTGTACCGGAGGCACGTCCGGGTCGATGCGACCGACGCCCACTACCTCGCAGTCTCGAAGGCAGCAACCGCCTTCTGGGGGCTGGTGGCCTGCATGTTCGCGCTGTACGCGGCGCGCGCGGGCTCGCTGATCGAGGTGGTGAACATGGTGGGGTCGCTCTTCTACGGGACGCTGCTCGGCGCCTTCGTCCTCGCGATCGCCACCCGCCGAGCCACCGGTACTGGCACCTTCGTCGGGATGATCGCGGGCTTCGCCGCCGTCATCTACTGCGCCTGGACCGGCAGCGTCTCGTACCTCTGGTACAACGTGGTCGGCACGGTGGTCGTGGTCGTGGTCGGCCTGCTGGTCAGCGCGGTCACCTCCCCGCGCCCTGCTTCGCGGTAGAATCCGGGTACACCGGGAGGAAACATGAGCGGCACGACAACACCCGCGGCCTCGCGCCCGTCGCAGGACGCGATCGATCGCCTGATGTGGAAGCTCCGCCTCAAGACGCCGCTCATCGCCGTGTACGACGCGCCGGCGTCGGACGAGTTTGCGCCGCTTGCCGAAGCCGAGCCCGAGACCTGCTGCTTCGCTTTCTACGACCGCTGGGTGGGAGGAGAGACGCTCGTGCTGCGGCGCGGCGGCGGCGGCTGCAAGGGCGCCTTCCGCGCGCTCGGCCTCGAGAAGGGGGGCGACCCGAACGTGATCGCGCACATGCTGACCGACGGTGTGGGCGCGCCCAAGGCCGAAGGCCTGAAGGCCTCGGCCGACATCGCCCTCGCCGCCATCGAGTCGGGCAAGACGCCGACGCCGAGCTTCGACACGGTGCTCGTCGGGCCGCTGCGCGTCGATCAGTGGCCGGCCGTCCGCAGCGTTACCTTCCTCGTCGACCCCGACCGGCTTGCCGCCGTGATGACGCTTGCCGCCTTCTGGTCGCCCGACGACGTGGTGTCGGCGCCGTTCGGGTCGGGCTGCAGCTTCCTGTGGAAGTCGCTCGGGCAGGGCGAGGGGCCGCTCGCGATCATCGGCGGCACCGACGTGGCCATGCGGCGCTTCCTGCCGACCGCCATCCTCACCTTGACGGTTGCGCCGTCTCACTTCGTGAAGATGCTGGCGGCACCGGAAGATTCGTTCCTCGACCGCGACTGGTGGAACGAGCTGATGGACACTCGCGGGCGGTGGGCATGAAGGCCGGGCTCCTTGCCGCGCTGCTGCTCGCCGTCGTGTTCGGGTGCGTGGCGGCCGGCCTCCAGCCCGGGAACGCAGCGGCCACGGAGCCGGCCTCGGAAAGCGCGGCCGTTGCCGGGGAGGCGCAGGTGAAGCTCGGCGAGAAGCCGCTCGATCCCGCCGAGGCCCGTCAGCGGGCCGTCGAGCGGGCGAAGACCCACCTGTCGGACGAGCTCGACATTCCGATTGCCGAGATCGAGCTCGTGTCGGTCAAGGCCGTCACCTGGTCCGACACGAGCCTGGGCTGCCGGCAGCCCGACCGCATGTACGCCCAGGTGCTGGTCGACGGGCACGAGGTGGTGCTCGAAGCCCGGGGCCAGAAGCACGAGCTGCACCTCGGGCCGAAGAACGTGGTGATCTGCACCACGAAGAAGCAAGGCTGACGGACTCCTCGGCACCCCCGCCACGCCAACCCTCCCTCACCACGGATCAGCTTTATATACGACTTGTTTTGTCCGCGATGTGATATATTGGAGACTCAAACGGTCGGAGTAAAGCGGCTGACCGGGAGCGGGCCCCCAATTTCGGTCAGCTCTTCCTTTGCTCCATCGGCCGCGGGGCTCCGGGCTGGGCCGCGCGGCGCGCCCCGGGGAGAGCCGATGAGCACTGCAGAACGAACCATCGAAGAGCTGGCCACCCAGGAATACAAGTACGGCTTCGTCACCGACGTCGAGGCCGACGCGGTTCCCCGCGGCCTGAACGAGGACATCGTCCGCGAGATCTCGCGGCGCAAGGGCGAGCCCGAGTGGCTGCTCGAGTGGCGGCTGAAGGCGTACCGCGCCTGGCAGGGGATGCAGGAGCCGCGCTGGGGGAACGTCAAGCACGATCCCATCGACTACCAGGACATCATCTACTACTCGGCGCCCAAGCCGAAGAAGGCACTTGGCAGCCTCGACGAAGTGGACCCCGAGATCCGGCGGACCTTCGAGAAGCTGGGGATCCCCATCGAGGAGCAGAAGGCGCTGGCCGGGGTGGCCGTCGACGCGGTCTTCGACAGCGTGTCGGTGGCGACGACCTTCCGCGAGAAGCTGGCCGAGCTGGGGATCATCTTCTGCTCGTTCTCCGAGGCGGTGCGCAACCATCCCGACCTGGTGCGCGAGTACCTCGGCAGCGTCGTTCCGCACACCGACAACTTCTACGCGGCGCTGAACTCGGCGGTCTTCAGCGACGGGTCGTTCGCGTACGTTCCGAAGGGGGTGCGCTGCCCGATGGAGCTGTCCACCTACTTCCGGATCAACGCGCAGAACACCGGGCAGTTCGAGCGCACGCTGATCGTCGCGGACGAGGGGGCGTTTGTGAGCTACCTCGAGGGGTGCACGGCGCCGATGCGCGACGAGAACCAGCTGCACGCGGCCGTCGTCGAGCTGGTGGCGCTCGACCGCGCGACCATCAAGTACTCGACCGTGCAGAACTGGTACCCCGGTGACAAGGAAGGCCGGGGCGGCATCTACAACTTCGTGACCAAGCGGGGCCACTGCCGCGGGGCGGACTCGAAGATCACCTGGACGCAGGTCGAGACCGGCTCGGCGATCACCTGGAAGTACCCGAGCTGCATCCTGCAGGGCGACAACTCGATCGGCGAGTTCTACTCGGTGGCCGTGACCAACAACTTCCAGCAGGCGGACACCGGCACCAAGATGATCCACCTGGGGAAGAACACGCGCAGCACGATCGTGTCGAAGGGGATCTCGGCCGGCCGCGGGCAGAACACGTACCGCGGGATGGTGAAGATCGGCCGCAACGCCGAGAACGCGCGCAACTACTCGCAGTGCGACTCGCTGCTGATCGGCGACAAGTGCGGGGCGCACACCTTCCCCTACATCGAGATCAAGAACACCTCGGCGCAGATGGAGCACGAGGCGTCGACCTCGAAGATCGGCGAGGACCAGATCTTCTACTGCCGCCAGCGGGGGCTTTCCACCGAGGACGCGGTGAACATGATCGTGAGCGGGTTCTGCAAGGAAGTGTTCCGCGAGCTGCCGATGGAGTTCGCGGTCGAGGCGCAGAAGCTGCTGGGAGTGAGCCTCGAGGGGTCGGTGGGGTAGGTGACGCAACCGCAAGACGAGGGACGAATGCTCGAGATCAAGAACCTGCACGCCCGGGTGGGCGGCAACGCGATCCTGAAGGGGATCGACCTCGCCGTGGCCACCGGCGAGGTGCACGCGATCATGGGGCCGAACGGGTCGGGCAAGAGCACGCTGGCCGGCGTGCTGGCCGGGCGGGGCGACTACGAGGTCACCGAGGGAAGCGTGGCCTACCAGGGCCTCGACCTGCTGGGGCTCGACCCCGAGGAGCGCGCCCGTGAGGGCCTCTTCCTGGCCTTCCAGTACCCCGTCGAGATTCCCGGCGTCAACAACGCCTACTTCCTCAAGGCGGCCCTCAACGCGCTGCGCAAGCACCGCGGCGAGCCCGAGCTGGACGCCATGGACTTCATGGCGCTGGTCCGCGACCGGATGAAGGTGCTCGACATCGAGCCCTCGCTGCTCAACCGCCCGGTGAACGAGGGATTCTCGGGCGGCGAGAAGAAGCGGAACGAGATCTTCCAGATGGCGGTGCTCGAGCCGAGGCTGGCGATCCTCGACGAGACCGACTCGGGCCTCGACATCGACGCGCTCAAGGTCGTCGCGCACGGCGTCAACGCCCTGCGCCGCCCCGACCGCTCGACCATCGTCGTCACGCACTACCAGCGGCTGCTCAACTACATCGTCCCCGACTTCGTGCACGTGCTCTCGGAGGGGCGCATCGTGCGGTCGGGCGGCAAGGAGCTGGCGCTCGAGCTGGAGGAGCGGGGCTACGGATGGATCGAGGACGGCGAGCCGGTCGGGGGGCGGGCGTGATGTCGACCGCCGCCGCCGGTTCGTCCCCCGTGTCGCAGTTCGAAGCGTCGTACGCGGCCGCGGCCGAACGGCACGCCCTCGAGCCCGCGTGGCTGCAAGCCGTGCGGGCGCGGGCCGCGAGCGCCTTCTCACGCCTCGGGTTCCCGACCACGCGTGATGAGGACTGGCGCTTCACCAACGTCGCTCCCATCGCCCAGGGCGGGTTCGTCCCGGCGGAAGCGACGGAGGAGGCGGCCGCCGAAGACCGCGACCGCTACCTGCTGCCGGGGCTGCGGGGCCCGGTCATCGTCTTCGTGGACGGCCGGTTCGCGCCGGCGCTCTCGCGCCTCGACGGCCTTCCGCCCGGCGTGGAGGCCGGGAGTCTCTTCGAGGGCGACCGGGCGCACCGCCTCCAGCGCCACCTGACCGCTCACGCGCCGTTCGACCAGCGGTCGTTCACCTCGCTCAACACGTCGCTGTTCCCCGACGGCGCGATCATCGAGATTGCGCCAAGGACGGTGGTGGATGAGCCGATCCAGCTGCTCTTCCTGTCCTCGGGGCGCGAGGGCACCGCGAGCTTCCCGCGTGCGCTGGTGGTGGCGGGCGAGGCCAGCCAGGTCGCGCTGGTCGAGTCGTTCGGCAGCATCGGCGACGGGCGCGCGTTCACCAACGCGGTGACCGAGCTGGTGGCCGGGCCGGCGGCCGTCGTGGACCACTACCGCCTCCAGCGCGAGTCGGCCCGCGGGTATCACGTCGGCCTCACCCAGATCCGGGTGGGGCGGTCGGCCAACGTCTCGTCGCACAACGCCGCGCTCGGCGGGCTGATCGCCCGCCACGACGCGGTGGTGGTGCTGGCAGACGAGGGAGCCGAGAGCACGCTGGACGGCGTCTACCTGGCCGGCGGACAGGCGCTGGTCGACAACCACACCGAGGTCGACCACGTGATGCCGCACGGCACCAGCCACGAGCTCTACAAGGGGATCCTGGGAGGGCGGGCGCGCGCGGTCTTCAACGGGCGCATCCGCGTGCGGCCCGACGCGCAGAAGACCGACGCCAAGCAGACCAACAAGACGCTGCTGCTCTCGAACG